>JAOACM010000367.1 GCA_026417845.1 Planctomycetota bacterium
GTTCTACGTCACCCCGTCGCGGCCGATGTTCGACAGGTACTTCCAGGGGAAGGAACTCGATTACCGCCCGTGGAGGAAGGAGCCTCCGGCGCCGGCCGACTTCGACAAGATCGGGTGGAAGAAACCGGCGGGGAGCAGCGGGAAGAAGGACTAGGACGGAGGGAGGAGGCGGGAAAGAGGTGAGCAGCGTGCGCGCGCGTATCTCCGCGAAACCGTTTGCCTGGCTGGAGCCGGCCGCGATCCTTGCCCTGCTGATCGCAGCCGCAGGCTGCATGCAACTCGAGACGCGGGTCAGGGTTAATGAGGACGGAAGCGCGACGGTCATCGAGCGGCTCCGGTTCTCCCGCGCGCTCCTGGACCAGGCCGGCGACAGACAGGCGGAGCTGCTCGGGCTCTTGAGCAGAGAGGCCGCCCTCGAACGCATGAAATCCATGGGCGAGGGCGTGCGCCTGGTGAAACACGTGTTGCGGGAGGCCGGGGACGACTCCAGGGAGTCGGTGGCGGTCTTCCAGAAGGACGACATCAACGGGCTGAGATACGCCTCGCCCTGGCCCGCCTTCCCGGATTACGCGAGCAATAACATTGTCGAGTTCAGGATGTATCCCCTCTACAAGAGCCAGCCCTACCAGGCGGGCGTCGCGGGGCATATGTGCATAGAGGTGAGGCATCTGAAGCCGCCGAAAGGTGAAGCGCCGCCGCCGAAAGATGCCCCGCCACCCAAGGGACCCAGCCCGTTGGAGCTGCAGGTCTTCCGCGATACCGGCCCGATGTTCCGAGACATGATGAAGGGATTCCGGATAAGGCTCGTCGTGGAATCCTATTCCGCCGTCCACCACGGCTTGGGGGTCCGCGGAGAGAAGGCCGGAGCCAACGAGGTAGATCTTATCTTCTTTACCGACAGGGACTTGGACAAACACGGCCGCGCGTTTCTCGAAAACGAGGAGCTGATGCTGGATCTCGTGCGGTGGGAACTGGGTTCGCAGGACATCGTGAACCATGTATCGGGATATGGCAGCAACCCGACCATCCCGGTATTCGCCCCCTTGGGATCAAGATACATGTGGTGGTACGGTGGCCATACGATCTGGTTCAAGCCCTCGCGGCAGCTCTTCGACAGACACTTCGCCGGCAAAAAGCTGGACTACTCGCACTGGCAGGCGCAGCCCCCCGAGAAGCACGTGCCGGCCGAGTTCGAGAAGATCGGCTGCCGCAAGCCCATCCCGCCGAAGGAAGATACGGGAGGCGGCGGAGGGGACGGGAAATAGGGGCCGAGAGGGGGCGGAGGCCGGAGCGGACGGGGCGGGGAATGGCCCGGGGAGGATATCGGTGAGCGGGATCAAGCCGGTCGAGCCGAAGGAGTTCCACGACACGTTCCACAGGATCCGTGAGGAGATATCCCGTGTAGTCGTGGGACAGGACCGTGTGATCGAGCACATGCTGGCCGCCATATTCGCGGGGGGGCACGTGCTCCTGCGCGGGATGCCGGGCCTCGGCCGGACGCTGCTGGTCAAGACGCTGGCGCACGTGCTGGGGCTGGAATACAGGCGGATACAATTCACGCCGGACCTGCTCCCGACCGACATAATCGGCACGGAGGTTCTGGAAAGCAATGCGTCCACCGGCGAGCGGTACTTTCGATTCTTCAAGGGACCGGTCTTCGCCAACCTGGTCCTTGCCGACGAGATCAACCGCAGCCCCACGCGCACGCAAAACACGCTGCTAGAGGTCATGCAGGAGCGGCAGGTCACCGTGGGAGGCCAGACCTACTTCCTGCCCAAGCCGTTCGTCATGATCGCCACGGAGAACTCGCAGGATACCGAGGGCGTCTTCCACCTGGGCGAGGCGCAGGTAGACCGGTTCCTGATGATGATCGAGCAGGAGTACCCAGGGGGGAGAGAAGAGAAACAGATGGTGCTCCAGACGACAGGGACGCACCGCGCCGAGGCGAAGACCGTGGCCGGGCCGGAACTGGTGCTGGCGATGCAGGCGCTGGCGCGTGAGGTGCCGGTGGTTCCGTCCGTCAGGGACTTCGCGCTGGCCCTGGTAAGGGGTAGCCGGCCCGGCGAGGAAGACGGGATACCCGAGGCCGCGGGCCTGATACGCCTCGGCGCGTCCCCGCGCGCCGCCCAGGCCCTGCTGCTGGCCGGAAAGGTCATAGCGCTCGCGCGGGGGCGCCGCCACGTTACGAAACAGGACATCGTGGAAGTCGCCAGGCCCGTCATGTCCCACAGGCTCCTGGTGGATTACCGCGCGCAGGCGGAGGGCCGCGATGCCCGCCGCGTTCTGGATACGCTGATCGCGAACGCCCGGCGGCGGAGCGTACCGCGGACGTCCGTGTGGACGAGGGAATTGTTGCCGGTCGAAGGGGGCCGCGATTAAGGAGGGAAAGTCATGATCGAGGCGAAATGTTCCGCGTGCGGAAAGACCTACAAGGTCAAGGAGGAATCGGCAGGCAAGAAGTTCAAATGCGCGTGCGGGGCCATCTTCAGGGTCCCGTCGCCGGGCGGGTCGCCGCCGGCGACGGAGGGGGCCGGGGCGGACTCGGCGCCGGTGGCGCCGGCGGTCCAGACGCCCCGCCCCCAGGCGGCGGCGAGGCCGGAAACGCCCGCCTCCTCGCTCTCGGAGGAACGCGCCTTCGAGATATTCAGGAAGCCGGAACAGTGGACCGATGAGGAGATGGCCAGCATCGCGCGCCTCAAGGAAGCCCACGACAAGATAGTCTCGGAAATACGCAAGATAGTCGTCGGCCAGGACAAGGTTGTGCGGTTGACCATGATCGGCCTGTTCGGTCAGGGGCACTGCCTCCTGATGGGCGTCCCGGGACTCGGCAAGACGCTCCTGGTCAGGACGCTGGCCTCCAGCCTCTCGCTCAACTTCAAGCGCGTTCAGTTCACGCCCGACCTGATGCCCTCCGACATTACGGGTTCCGAGGTCATCCAGGAAGACAAGGCGACGGGAGAGAGACATTTCCGGTTCCTCCCGGGCCCGATCTTCACGAACATACTGCTGGCGGACGAGATCAACCGCACCCCGCCCAAGACCCAGGCGGCGCTGCTGGAGGCGATGCAGGAGAGACAGGTGACCGTCGGCGGCGTCAGGCGCGATCTCGAGTCGCCGTTCTTCGTGCTGGCCACCCAGAACCCGATCGAGCAGGAAGGCACCTACCCCCTGCCGGAAGCCCAGCTCGACCGCTTCATGTTCCAGATAAACGTCGGATACCCGACGGCCGAGGAGGAGAAGAGGATACTGGCCCTGACCACTTCAGGGTACGTGCCTGACATCAAGCCGGTACTGGATCGCGAGGAGATCCTGCGGCTGCAGAAGCTGGTGCGCAAGGTGAACATCGGTGAGGACGTGGTGGACTTCATACTGCGTCTGGTGAGGGCGAGCCGTTCGACGGAAAGCGACTCCCCCGAGTTCATCAGGAAATGGGTCACGTTCGGGGCCAGCCCGCGCGCCAGCCAGAACCTCGTCATAGGTGCGAAGACCGTCGCGATACTCGACGGCCGCAATCAGGTGAGGAAGGAGGACGTGATAGAGGTGGCTCACGCGGTGATGGGTCACAGGATAATACCGAACTTCGCCGCCGAGGCCGAGGGCGTCTCGCGGCAGAAGATCGTGGACGAACTGCTGAAGGCGGTGGCGTAACATGGCCGACATATTCGATCCGGAAACGATCGGGCGCGTCAAGGGGCTGGCCGTCCGGAGCCTGCGGCTGGTCGAGAGTTTCATGGTCGGCATGCACAAGAGCCGGCTGCGGGGGATCAGCACCGAATTCGCTCAGCATCGCCAGTACGTGTACGGCGACGACACGAAGCACCTCGACTGGAAGGTCTTCGCAAAGACCGACCGGTTCTACGTGAAAGAGTACGAGGCGGAGACCAGCATGCGCGTCCGCTTCATGGTGGACACCAGCCGCTCGATGTTCTACAGGAGCGAGGAGGCGGCGATGAGCAAGTACGAATACGCCGCCACCGTCGCCGCTACGCTCTGTTACCTGCTGATGCAGCAGAAGGACACCTTCGGCCTGGTGCTGTTCGACGAGAAGGTCCGCGCCATGCTGCCGACCAAGGGGTCCGGAGGCCACTTCCGGAGTATCGTGGACGCGCTCGCGAAGGCCGAGCCAGGCGGCAAGACGGATCTCGGCGGCGCCATGCTCGCCCTCGCTCCCCAGATCAAGCAGAAAGGCCTTTTGGTCGTCCTGAGCGACCTCGTGGACGAGACCGACAAGCTGGCCTACGGGCTCGGGCAGATGAGTTTCCTCGGCCAGGACGTGATCATCTTCCACGTCGAGGATCCGGTCGAGCGGGATTTTCCGTTCGCCGGTCAGACCATATTCCTCGGCCTGGAGGAAGAGGGCAAGCTCCTGTGCGAGCCCCGCGATCTGAGGAACGCATATCTCGCCGAGAGGCGGCGCCACCTGGGGGCGATACGGGAGACATCCCTGCGCTTCGGATACGACGTGCAGGACCTGCACACCGACACAAGGCTCGACGAGGTCCTGGCCGGGTTCCTCTCGCTGCGGATGGCAAGGCGCAGGTTCAGATGAACCGGGGAAGCGTCACGGGAACGGTTTTGTCTGGGAGAACGCGTCGAAGATGAATCCTCGGCGGTCTCGTGTCAAAGGTCCGGCCGCCGTAGCGGCGGCAGCAGTGTGCGGGGCCATTGTCTGTTGTTCCCTTCTTTCGGCTGCCGAGAAGGCGCCGCCGGCGGATCCTCCGAAGGAGGCGCGAGCCGACGGGCAGGCCGAGCCGTTTCCCGACCCCTATCCGGGACAGCCTGATTTCATCGAGCCCGCCATGGGGGTCATGAGCGGCGGATACGGCCGGGACCGCGACGCTCTCTC
>JAOACM010000368.1 GCA_026417845.1 Planctomycetota bacterium
ACCCGAGGCGCATCCCCCGCGGGTCGCTCCAGGACCCTGCATTTACGGCAACGCATCCCGATCGTGCTAGTCGGCCTTGACGCATACCAATGGCGGACTAGACTTCCGCTTCGGTCCGCCCGGAGACCTCCCGATGGCCGATGAGTCGCTGTGCAGACGCTGCGGACGGTGCTGCCACAAAAAGCTGGACATCGGCGGCGTGGTTTATATGACGCCCTTCCCCTGCAGGTACCTCGACGAGGAAACGAACCTCTGCAAGGTCTACGATCGCCGGCACGAGGTAAATCCCGATTGCCTCGGCGTCGAGGAGGGGATAAAACGGCACGCGTTCCCGGCCGATTGTCCCTACGTCAGGGGCCTTAAGGGGTATGTGCCGCCCATCGAGGAGCCGCCGGCTAAGGGGGCGGAGCGTTTCTTCGATCTTCTGGCCGACGAACTCGGCGTAGGACCGGAAGAGCGGGAGAGATACAAGGCGCGATGGAAGGTCCGGGGGAAAGGGAAGGGACGGCGCCGGGAAGCTTCGTCGCCGGATTAAGGGCTTATCCGGAAACCAGCCAGCACGGAGTTTACGGGTAAGCGATCCAGGCGTCCGGGCGTGAAGTTTTTGGACAGACTTTAAGAGGGCTGGCGGCCGGGCAGACCGTCGGACGCGGGCGGCCGGACGGTCCCGGCGCTGAAGCCCGTTCCGACGGTGAAGGCTGCGGGGATGGGGAGAGCGGCATGGCGGATACGGTGGGAGCGAAGGAGCGCCGGGAAGGCATCGAGGAGGAAAACCGCCGTCTGCGCCTCCTCATGGAGACATCCCGCCTCCTCGCGACGGAGAGAAACCTCGACTTGCTGATAGGACTGATAGTCGAGCGCACCACGGAGATACTGAGCGCCGACCGCTCCAGCGTCTTCCTGTTCGACAGGGAACGCGGCGAGCTTTATTCGTTCGTAGCACAGGGGCTGGACTCGACCGAAATACGCTTCCCGGCTTCCTCCGGGCTGGCCGGGTACGTCGCGCGCACCGGCCAGACGCTCAACATACCTGATGCCTACGAGGATCCGAGATTCAACCGGGAGATAGACCGGCAGACCGGATACCGGACGAAGTCGGTGTTGTGCATGCCGATGCGGAACACGCGGGGCGAGATACTCGGCGTGATCCAGGCTTTAAACCGGAAGGGAGCAGGCGGCGCCATAGTGCCATTCCCGAAGGAGGACGAATCCTTCCTTGAGAACCTCGCGAATCAGGCAGCCATATTCGTCGAGAACGCCAGGCTGTACCGCGAGCTGGACGGGGTTTTCGAGGCGTTCGTGGCGGCGGCGGCCAGGAGCATAGACGATCGCGATCCATGCACCAGCGGCCACAGCAGGCGCGTCACCGCCTACGCCCTGAACCTCGCCAGGGCCGTCCACCGGTGCCGGACGGGACCTTACGCCGGGATCGAATACACCCGCGCCAGGCTCAGGCGGCTTCGCTATGCCGGAATGATGCACGATTTCGGCAAGATAGGCGTCAGGGAACACATACTCTGCAAGGAAAACAAGCTCAGCGCGCCCCAGATGGCCGCGGTGCGGGAAAGGTTTCTGCGCAGGCGGGAGGAGATACTGCGCGAGGCGTACGCCGAAGCGGCGCGCCGCCGCGAACCCGACCCCGACGCATTCGCGCTGCGGGAAGCCGGGATACGTCTGAAGGCTTTGGAGGAAGGGCTGGCGTTAATCGAGAAACTGAACGCCCCCGGACGGGTTTCCGACGAACAGATCGAAGGTCTCCGGGCACTCAAGTCGGACGGCATGCTGAGCGACGCGGAATACGAAAACCTCTCAGTCAGGACCGGCAATCTCACCCCGAAGGAATGGGAGGATATGAGGAGCCATGTGAGGAAAACGTACGAAATACTCAACGAAATGCCCTGGCCGGAGGAACTGAAGGACCTGCCCAAGGTAGCGGCGGAGCACCACGAGAAGCTGGACGGGTCGGGATACCCGCGGGGATCGAAGGGAGAGGGCATATCCCTGGACGGTCGGATTCTGGCCATAGCCGACATCTACGACGCGCTCACCGCCACCGACCGCCCCTACAAAAGGGCGATACCTCACGATAAGGCGCGGGAGATCATCGAAGAGGAGGCTGCGGCGGGCAGGCTGGACGGCGCGCTGGTGAAGTTGTTTTTCGAGGAGAAGGCCTGCGAGATCGGGGGCGATAGGGCGGCGGGCGGAACCGGACCGGATACGAAGACCCTCGTGAAGGCCGAGAGGGAAGCGGCGGGGGGACGGAATTCCGGCCGGTTGCCGGTTTGAGGCGAGCCGAAAGCGGGGGCGGATCGAATGGACGTATCGCGCGAAAGGCTGGTCGAGAACGACAGGCGGCTGAGCAGTATCGCGGGCGAGGCCGATATCTGTTGTGCCCGGGAGGACGCGATCTCAGTGGCCGACCGGGCGGTCGAAGGGAAGGTCAGGTTCGGGCACCTGGGGTACAGGTTCTTCGACGTGGGGCGTTCCAACATAGACTGGAGCGCGCCGCAGATAAAACACCAGGAATGGCCGGCACAGCTCAACAGGTTCTTCCAGCTTCCCGCGCTGCTGGCAGCGTGGAAGGAGACGCGGGACGAACGATACCCGGCCGCGGCCAGGGATTACATCGCGGATTGGATACGGGCGCATCCGATCCGCGCCGACTGGTCGCAGGCCAGGTACGACAACACGCTGAACCTGGCCATCCGGGTCCAGAACTGGCTTTCGACGCTGCCGGGATTCCTAGACAGCAGACATTTTGACGATCCGTTCGTAGCCGCGCTTATCGCCTCCGCCACCTGCCAGCTCGACTTTTTGTGCGAACACATCGCCTCTTTCCACAACTGGCGGATAGCTCACGCCGACTCGATATTGACGGCGTCGCTCAGGCTCGACGGCCTCCCGCAGGCAGCCCGCTGGCGGAAGATAGGGGTAGCCGTAATAAACGACGCCTTCGGACGCCAAGTGCTGCCTGACGGGGCGCACGACGAGCGCAATCCCAACTACCACGGCTGGATGACGCGCGTATTCGAGAAATACTGGAAGATAGGAAGAGCGATGCCGGAGCTTGGATTGGCGGTTGACGCCGGCAAGGTTTCCCTCATGCACGATTACCTGCTCGCCCACACGCGGCCGAACGGGCAATTGAACGCCCTGCACGATAGTAACGGTGCGCGCACTGGGCGGAGGCCCGCCTCGTGGGCCGAGGCGAGGCGGACCTTCAGGCGCGAGGCCGGACTGCCGGACGAGCTGCCACCTCCGATCCAGAATTTTCCGTTCGCGGGCCAGGCCTGCTGGCGCAGCGGCTGGGACGAGGACGCCGTCTATGTGGTCTTCGACGCCACGACGTGGGGCGGCGGGCACTGTCATTTAAGCCGCAACTCGGTGCAGATACACGCTTTCGGCCGCTCGCTCCTCATTGATCCCGGCTCGCTGACATACGAAGCCGGCGACCCGATGATGGCGCATGGCAAGTCCACGCGAGCGCATAACACCATGAATCTGAACGGCTGGAACCAGTCCGAGGCCGATCCGAAGTTCCGCTTCGAGTCAGCTGAGGGGTATTGCCTGGCCGAGAGCGTGTACTCCGGCGGCTTCTGGCCAAGGCCGTTCCAGTGGGGCTGGAAAACAGGGCACGGGAGCGGGCTGTGGGGCGAGCACCACAGGATACTGCTCTGGCTGCGGGACTCGTGCCTCGTCATTCTGGACCGTTTCAGGCACGACAGCCCCGAGACGGCACCGAAGGTGGAAAGCAACTGGCAGTTTTCAGAGGGGGCGCTGGAGCTTTCTGCTGGTCCAGGCCTGAGGGCGGTCACCGGACACGACGACGCGAATCTCCTGTGCCTGTTCCCTATGGTCCCCGGCGGGACTACGCCGTCGGTTCATTCCGGCGAAAGGAATCCGCCGCGGGGATGGCTGCCGGGAACGGGGGGCGAATACGTGGCCGCGCCTCAGTTGTGCCTCCTGTGCGATCCAGCCCCGGCCTGCTCACACTGGGCAGCGGTTTTTATCCCGTTTAAAGGGAAAGAGGCGCCGGTCGTTTCCGCGGAGGCGCGGATGGGACGGACCGGGCGTCTGGTCATCGCCTGGGGAGACGGGAGTAAAGATTCGATCTGGTGGATGCCCGGGCTGGAACGGGCGCTGGAACCGGCCGACGGCATGGAGACGGACGGTTCCCTATTGCATCTGCGCCGCGACGCCGAAGGCCGACTGGTCCGCGGCCTGGTCGTGGACGGGACCTGGCTGGAACCGTATTCGCCTCGACGCCGTGGAAAGGCCGGAGTATTCTCGTTCGGGCGCGGGGGATGAGCCTGGGTGCGGGAGACGCATGGCCGGACCTCGGCGGGCGCCAGCGGCGTGTCGTCTTCCGCCGGGAGGCTCCGGTCATCGCCGGACCGCGCGCGAAACATCCTGGTGGCAGCCCGCGGCAGCTTGCCCGGCCTCCCGGAGATGCCAGAGAGGAAGCGGCGGCACCGCACTCCGCGCACTGGACAGGCTTTCTGATAAGGCGTTAAGAGCTTGTCCCCTAACTCCCGGGGCGGCCAAGGTTTCCATGACATCCTGCCCGGCCATACTTGAAGACTTTCTGGCAGGCTCTGCGAACCTGTCCAGAACCTCCGGACGAGCCGGTTGCGTGGCTGGTCCGCGGGGGCGAATGTCAGAGAGGACGCGACGGACGGGCGCGGAGGGGTACACGCAGATTTGCCTCCGGCGCTCTCTGAAGGGCGTTTGTGGTAAAAATCGCAGAAAACGCAATACGGCCGGAGCGTGTTCCCTCTGGAGGGCCGGGGCAGGTCTCCCCGCTGTCCGCGCAAATTTTTTCTCCAGCCCAAGGACATCGCAGTCG
>JAOACM010000369.1 GCA_026417845.1 Planctomycetota bacterium
GCGCCGGTAGTTTCCCGGATGGCGAGGAAGGCGCATTTCGATCTGTCCCTGCCGTCGGAAAAATCCGGCGCCTCCAGAGGAGCCGGCGGGGGGGGAGAGGGGTATCGTGGCGGCGGCGGGCACCGGACCGTAAGCTCCGCACCCCCGGCGAGCGTAAGGTCGAGCAGGGCGAAGTAGGGCATCGGGTTCTTCGAGGATGGCGGCGGTATTATCTCCACGAAGCCGTATCTGCCAGCCGGCAGATTGGCGAAACGGAAGCCTCCGTTGCCGCCGGCGGTCGTTTCCAGGATGCCGGCCCCGCCGGGCAGGGCGAGGCGGACCTTCGCCCCCGGGGCGGGGTGGCCGTCAATGTCGGTCGCAGTACCTGCGAGGCTTCCGAGCGAGGCCAGGTACGCGCCGCACTTTTCCGGCAGCCTGTCCTTCCACTCGGCATGTTCCCTCGCGGCGCCATTGTAGTCCCGCGCCTTGATGTACTGGTTCAGCGCCTCCTCAAGACATCTCCTGGCGTGAGGGCTGGCCGGGTACTTCCCGGCGAACTCCCTGAGCATCTTCGCCGCGGCCTCGTGCCCGTCGGCCGCCCTGGCGAGGTCCGCCATCTTCTCCAGGACCGCCCCCGTCTCCGGAGAAACCGGATAGCTGGATGCCAGCGATCTGAGGACCTCGGCCGCTTCGCGCGGCTGCCCGCGGATTTCGGCCAGGTGCCTGGCCTTGGCCCTCAGCGCCGCGACGCGGTCCGGGGTGGCGTGCACGCTCCTCAGCAGCCCGTCATAACAGTCGAGGGCCAAGGCCCTGCGCGCGGCTGGCGAGGCGGGCGCCTCATAGTTGGCCGCCATGGCCAGCAGGAACGCGCCGCGCTTTTCGGGAAACCGCTCCATCCCCTGCCGCAGGAATTCCAGCCCCCTGTCCAGTTCGGCGGCGGAGCGACCGGCCGCGAAGCCGGAGGCGAGCGAGAGCCAGTCGTCGGCGGTCATCGCGGGCGCGTACTCGGCGAAGGCGCGCTCCGCGGTCCCGATAGCAAGGTCGGGCATGCCGGCCGCCGCCTGCGCCGCGGCCAGTTCGACGCACAGTCTGGTTCCCTCGGCCGCTGTCTCCGGCCTGATGCCCTGGAGCACCTCGGTCTTTTCCTGGGGGGAGGCGGCCAGCCGCGCAAGCTCGAACCTGACGGAATTGCCCTCCGCTCCGGAGAGGCGGCCCTCCCCGGTCAGTTTCCGTCCCCAGACCACCGCTGCCTCCCGCATCCCCATCCTGACGAACGCCCGGAACTGGGCCGTCCCGTCAACCCTCCGCAGATCGGCGTCGAACGACGAAATCTTCCCCTCCTCCACCGCGAAATCCGACGCCAGCAGAACGGGGGGACCGGGCCGGCGCGTCAGCAGGAGGAACTCGTACCTGCCGGCCGGGATTCGCTGAAAGGCGTAAGCACCGGCCCCGTCCGTCCTGGCGAGGGACTCCGACAAACCCTCCTTGCCCTCCCGCCTGGCCGCCAGCTTCACCTCCGCCCCGGCGAGCGGCCGGCCGGCCTCGTCCAGCACGACGCCGCGGATGCCCCCGAGCGTAGCCAGGAACCGGGCGGCTTCGGGTCCGAGGTTCCCCTCTTCCTTCGCGAGCTCGCGCATCGCCGCCTCGAAATCACCGGCCTTCGCGAACTGCTGGATGGCCAGCAGCCTTGCCTTTCCCGCGCAGGGGCTCTTCGGGTGGTCCGCCGCGAACTTCCGCAGCAGGGCGCACGCCGCCGCCGCGCCGTCCATGGCGCGCGCGATCTCTCCGAGGCGCTCCAGCGAAACCGCCGCGTTCTCTCCGTCCGGGAACGTCCTCAGGTGCTCCTCGTAGGCGCCGCGCGCGGCGGCGCGGTCGCCAGACCTCTCCAGGGCGGCCGCCCTCAGGAACGCAGCCCTATCCCTCGCGGCCGCGTCCGCGGCCTCCCGCGCGATCCGCCCGTAGCACTCGGCCAGTCTGGCGACGTCTTCCTTCCTCCCGCCGCGCTCCAGCGTCTCCGCGATGCCCCACAGCGCCTCCATCCTGCCGGCCGGGTGCTTCGCCGCTATCTCCCCATAGAATTTAACTGCCGCTTCGCGGTGTTCGGGCCGGGGACTGGAGGCGTACACGCGGGCGCGGTCGAGCAGATCGGATACCCTCGCCGCGGCAGCGCCTTTCGCGAACGCCCTCTCCACGGCGACCGCTCCGGCATCCGGGTCCTTCAGGAACAGGACCAGCGCCTCGCCCTTCTCCTTCACGAAAGTCTCCTGGGGCGTCCCCGGCACGATCCCTCCAAACGCCTCGGCGGCGCGCGCGGCATCCCCCCGCCTGAGATATTGCGATCCCAGGTAGCTCCGTACTTCGTTGGCATCGCGCGCCTGCAATGGTGCGGACAGGAGGCGCTCGGCCATCGCCGTCGCCTTCGCGGGATCCTTGCCTCTGAGCTTATGGAATTCAGCGAGCATCGCCGCATGGCCAGCCGGTTCGCCGGCCGGGGCCGGCACGGCACGGACGGCGACCACCAGCGACAAGGCGGCGGCCAGAGATACGCATCCGGCGGGCCGCGCGAGCCTTTCCGGCCACCGCAGGGGCAGTGGTTGCGTGCCCCGACCCGCCGTCGGGAGATCCGGAAGCCGCGCGGCGGCCGGTATTAATCCCGGCCGCGGGGCATCGCATCCCGCCAGACGCCGCGACGATGGATGCCAGCGGCATCCCCCGGGGGGACCGTCGGCGCGCCCGGCGTATGCCGCCGATGGCAGGTATTCATCGGCCATAAGCGAAACGAGTCCCGGCAGGCCGGCGCTCCACCCTGAAACTCCCGCGGCGGCCGGACGCCCCGCGGTTTCCTCAGACGGCCGGACGCCCCGGGGGAAAACCCTTCTCCCATGCGGAGCGTCCTTCGACCACCCCTGCTGCTATCGCGTCGAGGTCCGTCCGCGCCACGCACTCGACCAGGTCGCCGGCCAGGAAATTGCAGCTCTTCCTCCAGCACGGGCTGCACGACAGATTCGATATCACCTTCCTGCCCCGCCCGAAAAGGTCCACCTCGGCGGCGCAGCTGAGCCCGAACCACGCGACGCACCATTTCTTCAGCGCCACGGCCATGTGCAGGGCCGATGTGTCGCCTGTCACGACACAATCGCAGGCGGCCAGGTACAGTATGCCCCGCCGCAAGCCTTCCGTCGTCGGCGTCTCGATCGTGTCGGCGCCGCGCGCCCTGGCCAGGGCGGCTATCCGCGCGTTGCGCTCCGTCTCCGCCCTCCCGCCAAGGAGCAGCGCGGCGGCATCCGGCATGGCCGCGCGCAGGCGGACGACGAGTTCCGCATGCTGCTCGACTGTCAGCTTCTTGTTCGGGAAAAGGTCGCCGCAGCCGGTATTGATCCCAACCGCGAAACGCCCGGCCGTCCCGACCCTGCGCCGGTATTCCGCCACGAAGGCCTCCTCCTCCTCCGACAGCGTCAGTATGTATTCGTCGCCTTCGTACTTCAGACCGAACGCCTCGCAGATGAGCTGCGCCCCGGATTTGCGGTTCGTCCGGAATTTGAACGCGTCGTCCAGCCCGATCCGGTACAGCGCGGCGGCCTCTGAGTTCAGCGGCACCACGGCTCCGTTCCTGTCCAGGCCGAACCCGCGCCTCTCGGCGGCCTCCACGCGCATCGCCAGCGCGCAGGCGGCCCGCGCCTTGTCCGCGTTCAGCACCGCATGGAAGCTCATCCGCTCCAGCACCATCACTTCCGTCCACTCGAAAGGTACCGCCCTGTGCACGAACGGGTTCCGGGCCAGCGCCGGCAGGTTGCCAGGCTCCGTCACGAACCAGACTGAAGAATCGGGCCAGGCCCGGCGTATCGCCGGCAGGACGGCGGTGGTCTGTATCACGTTGCCCAGCGCTCCGAGGTTGATCAGCAGCACGCGGCGACCGACCGGCTTCCTGTGAGGGCACCCCCCGCAAAGCCACCCCGGTCTGCACGGCTTGTAACCGTTGAAATCGGCGCAGTCTACCGCCGCGATGGCCGGCATGTTTGCTTCCCCTCTGGATTTGCCGCCCGACTCCCCGCTCTGCCAGCCGCGGGACCTGCGCCCGCCGGACTTCTCCTTACGGCTTTCCGGACAGACTTCTCAGCGCGTCGTTGATCGTGCGATAGGTCTGAAAAAGCGAGTCTATACCGAGCATCCTGAACACCCGACCGATCTTCTCCGGGGTGCCGACAAGGAGCATGCGTATCCCGTCGAGCCGCCCGATCAGGAGACCTATGCAGGAGGAATTCATATAGGTGGCGGAAGACAGGTCTATTATCAGCGTGGAAGCCCCGGACGCCACCGCTTCTTCCATGGCCTGCTGAATATCCGGCATGGCGTGCGTGTCAGCTATGCCGCTGATCCTGCACACCGCCACGCCAGGTACCGGCGAAAAACGGTCCACACGGAACCGTTCCTCCCCCCTCGCCTCCCAGGTGATTTCCTCTACCCTTATGCCGTCCCGGATAATCCGGCGGTTCCAGCTCGTCCCGGATACCTCCGCCAGCTGGCGGAACTCAGCCATGCCGAGCCTTCCCGCCTCCTCCGGCGAAGCCGCATCCACCTCGATGCTGGCGTCGAACACCTTATATGGATGGTCCGGGTGATCCTCCGTGTAGGGGATCAGGACCCTGTAGCGACCCGGAGTCACAACGCGCAAGCTCCATTACTTATACTTAACGCCTCGGCCTCTATCCTACGGTATCCTTCGCCTCCGTTCCAGTCAAGCGGGAGAGCGCTGAATGACCTCTTGGGGGGTGTATGGTGAATGCGAGACCGGATGCCGGTCCGATAGTATCGGCGCCAGTCGCGTCGGTCCTCCCCCTGAGCCGGGGGCAGGAGCAATCC
>JAOACM010000370.1 GCA_026417845.1 Planctomycetota bacterium
AGATGTGTATAAGAGACAGGATCCGGAGCGTCCGGAATATCGGACGGTAATCATGCTTCTCATCCCGCCGCGGGGATTGAACGCCCCGGTCACCGTCATCTCGCGCGGGCAACAGGACGCCACCAGATCGTCCAGTATCCTGTTGACGGCATCCTCGTAGAAGATGCCCCTGTTGCGGTAGCCGTGGAAGTACAGTTTGAGAGACTTCAGTTCAAGGCACAGGCGATCCGGCACATAGACGATCCGCACCTCTCCGAAGTCCGGGTTTCCTGTCTTCGGGCACATGGATGTGAATTCGGGGAACGATATTTCGATCTCGTAATCCCGTCCGGGAAACGGATTGTCGAAGACCTCTACCGGTCCCCCTTCCATCCTCACCCTCGGCCTGTCCGCCCCTTCGGATGGCATATTCGCAGCCTCCATTTTGCCGTCTCCTGAACTTTGCGCCTCCGGATTTTCCGCGCCGCCGCAACGGATAGCCTCCCGCGAGCGCTTGCTGCCGACGGCCTTCGGCCGGATTTTCCGGGCGTCCCAGTGACGGGAATCCCGGCCCGGTGCCCGCAGGATTCAGGCTACCGCCGCGGATCGTACGTTTCAACGACCGCGCCGCCCTGGTCCGTGACCTTATTGTGTTATCCCTGCGGCGGCATGTGGTAGCGCCCGGTTTCCATGTCAGGCGCCGGGCGCGCCCGGGGTGGACTCCGGTCGCCGCCGCGGGATTCCCTCTGGCCCCTCATATGCTACCTCCGAGGTACCACAATCCGGTCGCGCATCCCCGGGCGGCGATCCCTTGCGCGGGGCGCGTCCGATCGTCTACAATCCCCACTTGCCGGGGAAAACCTGTTGGAGGGCGGACATGTCGTCCAGATCGCTCGGCTGGCTTGCGGCCTTCGTCATGCTCGGCGCCCTGGCGCTGCGCGCGTTTCCCCTGTGGGGGCGCGGCGGAACCGGCAGGGCGGAAGTCCGGTGGGAAACCGTGGGCGAGGTGCGCCGCAGGATAATGGAAAGGTACGTCGAGGAGGTTCCGGAGGAGCAGCTTTTCTATGGCGCGATGAAAGGGATGGCCGCCACGCTGGATCCGCACAGCCAGTTTCTGCCGCCGGAAGAATATGAAGAGATGGACAGACAGACGACCGGAAAGTTCGGCGGCGTAGGGATGGAGATATCGCAGGAGGCTCCTGGAGTCCTTGTGGTGATTACGCCCATCATGGGCACGCCGGCCCACAAGGCCGGGATACTGCCGGGCGACAGGCTGCTGGAAGTAAACGGTAGGTCCGTCAGGGACATGACGGTGGACCTGGCCGCGAATATGTTGAGGGGGGAGCCGGGGACCGAGGTGAAGATATCGGTGGAGCGCGAGGGTGAGGATGCGCCTATTGAGCTGACTCTGGTCCGCGAAATCATCCGGGTCAAGTCCGTGAAGATCGCGCGGATGCTGGAGGGCGAACCGAAGATAGGGTACGTGTTGCTGGGCAGATTCCAGGAAGACACCGCGAAGGCGCTTGACGAGGCGATCTCCGGTCTCGAATCCCAAGGCATGGCAGGCCTGGTCCTCGATCTGCGGATGAACTCCGGCGGCCTGCTGAGCGCCGCGGTCGAGACGTGCGACCTCTTTCTGGATGAGGGCGTGATAGTCGAGACGCGGGGGCGGACCGGGCACTCGTCGCCATGGGGCGGGGAGGAGCGCGAGGTGTTCAGGGCTCGCGCGAAGGGCACGCACCCGCGGCGCCCGATGGCCGTGTTAACCGACGAGGGCACGGCGTCGGCCGCGGAAATATGCGCCGGGGCGCTCAGGGACCATGGTCTTGCGATCCTCGTCGGACAGAAAACCTACGGCAAGGGATCCGTCCAGTCGCTCATGCCGGTGGATGTGGGGAGCGGGAGGCGCGGCGGGCTCAAACTCACCACAGCCTACTATTATCTCCCCTCCGGCGACCGGATCCACGGCAGGGGCATCGAGCCGGACGTCCATGTAGCCAGGACGCGCGAGCAAACGCGGGATCTCCTTCGCGAGCGCCACAGGATGTGGATCGAAACGAACAATCCGGGATCCTGCCCCAGGGACGGCGGACGTAATGCAACGGGAACGCGGCCGGAAAGCGGCGGGCAGGGCACCGGGAAGCCGTTCCTGGACGGCCAGCTCGCCAAGGCAGTCGAAGTCCTACGCTCGGCCATAGCTGACGGCAGGATGCCCGTCTCTCCGCGGACGGGCGGGAAAGTCGCCGCCCGATGAATATACTCGGCATAGAGACCTCCTGTGACGAGACTGCCGCCGCCGTGGTCGCCGACGGCAAAACCATACTGTCATCCGTAGTGGCATCCCAAGACGATCTGCATCGTCCCTTCGGCGGCGTGGTGCCTGAGGTGGCGAGCAGGGCGCACTGCGAGCGGATAACGGCTGTGGTCGAGGAGGCGCTCCGGAGAGCCAGTCTGGGACCGGAAAATATCGGCGCGGTAGCCGTCGTGAGCGGGCCGGGGCTTATAGGCGCGCTGCTGGTCGGCCTGTCCTCCGCCAAGTCCCTGGCGCTGGCTTGGGGAAAGCCGCTGGTGGCAGTAGATCATCTGCACGCTCACGCCTATGCCCCCGTGCTGGCCGGCTTCGATGAGCTTCCGCATGTTGCGCTGGTCGTCTCCGGCGGCCACACGGTGCTTTACAACGTTCGCGATCGTCTGAGACCGGAGCTTATCGGCGCGACGGTGGACGATGCGGCCGGGGAGTGCTTCGACAAGGTCGCCCAGATGCTCTCGCTCGGATATCCGGGAGGCCCGGCGATAGCCGCCGCCGCTTCCGGCGGGAATCCGCGCGCCTTGTCATTCCCGCTTCCGCTAATCTCCAGAGAAACCCTGGACTTCAGCTTCAGCGGACTGAAGACTGCGGTCTACTACCGTCTGCGCCGGACTTCCGTCGGCCGAGGCCCTCTGCCTCCGATATCGGACTCCGAGCGGCGTGACGTGGCCGCCTCATTCCAGGAAGCGGCCTGCCGGGGGCTGGCCGACAGGGCAATCGAAGCCTGCAGGCGGACTGGCGTCAGTGCGCTGGCCGTCGGTGGCGGCGTGGCGTGCAACCGCCGCCTGCGCGAGATACTGGCCGAAGGATGCCAGGGCGCCGGGATAAGGGTTTTCTTTCCTCCAGCGCAGCTCTGTACCGATAATGCCGCGATGGTCGCGGGCCTGGCTGCTCTCGCCCTCGAAAGGGGGCTGACATCCGATCTGCATCTTGACGCCGATCCGACGCCTCTGCGCTCGCGATGATTCCGATCCGGCCCTGCATGGCGGGTCGGCTCCCTGTCGTTATCAGATCAGAACCCGGTTTATCGGTTGTCTCCAAAGTTGTTCCTCTCAGCGCAAAGTTCAAACAAAGCAGGCAATCTTACTCCAGCCTTGAGAATATCCGATACCTCTATATATTGAATTCTGTCGAATCGCAGGCCCTTTATACAGTGGAGGCATAGAATTCTGCCGTTTCGCAAAATTTTTGACAGAAGCTCTTGACAAAGAAACGCGGGGCAGGTAGTATTTGCAATGCAAAATGAGCCGCTGAGGCTCCTCAGCGGTGAAGGTTGTTTGTTCTTTGAAAAGTTCATAGGCAGTCAGTCCGTGCGCGGTAGTGGTGTGGGTCCAGCGCCCGCGTCGCAAGGCGCGGGAGAAGCGACCAGCGAACACCGAGCACGAATAACGTTGACAACAACGTTCATTCGGCTCGGCTCAAACCTCGAAATTGATTTCGATCAATTGAAGGGTTTGATCCTGGCTCAGAACGAACGTTGGCGGCGTGGCTGAGGCATGCAAGTCGCACGAGAACGGGGGGGCAACTCTCCTAGTAAAGTGGCGAAAGGGTGAGTAATGAGCGGATAACGTACCTTCGAGAGGGGGATAACCCACCGACATATGGGCTAATACCCCATAAGACCACGGGCGGGCCTCCGTCCGGGGTAAAAGGCTGGGGACCGAAAGGCCTGGCGCTCGAAGAGCGGTCCGCTTCCTACCAGCTTGTTGGCGGGGTAACGGCCCACCAAGGCTGCGACGGGTACCCGGGCTGAGAGGCTGTACGGGCACATCGGCACTGAGACACTGGCCGGACACCTACGGGTGGCTGCAGTTCGGAATAATTGGCAATGGGCGAAAGCCTGACCATGCGACGCCGCGTGGAGGAGGAAGGCCTTTTGGTCGTAAACTCCTGTCAAGGGTTCACAAATCACGGGGTGCTAATACCATCCTGTGTTGAGCTTAGCCTTGGAGGAAGCCCCCGCTAATTACGTGCCAGCAGCGGCGGTAATACGTAAGGGGCGAACGTTGTTCGGTGTCACTGGGCTTAAAGGGCGCGTAGGCGGTCTGACAAGTCAAGCGTGAAAGCCCCCGGCTTACCCGGGGAATTGCGTTTGATACTGTCAGGCTTGAGGATTGGAGGGGTGGGAGGAACTCCAGGTGTAGCGGTGAAATGCTCAGATATCTGGGGGAAGGCCGGCGGCGAAGGCGTCCCACTGGTCAATTCCTGACGCTGAGGCGCGAAAGCGTGGGGAGCAAACAGGATTAGATACCCTGGTAGTCCACGCCCTAAACGATGGACACTACGTAGGGGGACCTCCGAGGGTCTCCCTGCCGGAGCTAAAGCGTTAAGTGTCCCGCCTGGGGAGTATGGTCGCAAGGCTGAAACTCAAAGGAATTGACGGGGGCTCACACAAGCGGTGGAGCATGTTGCTTAATTCGAAGCAACGCGAAGAACCTTACCAGGACTTGACATCCCCTGACAACCCAAGAGATTGGGCGTTCCCCCTTCGGGGGGACAGGGTGACAGGTGGTGCATGGTCTGTCTCTTATACACATCTG
>JAOACM010000371.1 GCA_026417845.1 Planctomycetota bacterium
CTGTTCGGTTGCCTACAAGGGGATCAAGATAAACATCATAGATACCCCGGGCCACGCCGATTTCGGGGGCGAGGTCGAGCGGGTCCTGAAAATGGCCGACGGCGCGCTGCTGCTGGTGGACGCGGCCGAGGGGGTCCTGCCGCAGACCAAATTCGTCCTGCGCAAGGCATTCATGCATGGTCTGAGGCCGATCGTAGTCATCAACAAGATAGACCGTCCCGACGCCAGGCCGCTTGATACTCTCGACCAGGTCTTCGACCTGTTCGTCTCGCTCGGCGCATCGGAATCGCAGCTCGACTTCCCGTATCTGTTCGCCGCCGGACGCCTCGGCTTCGCGAGAAGGGACCTTTCCGAAGACAGCCGCGACCTGCGGCCGCTGTTCGAGACGATACTGTCGCACGTCCCGCCGCCGCCCTCCGACGTCCACTCGCCGCTCAGAATACAGGTCGCGAACATTGACTACAACGATTACGTCGGGCGCATCGCCATCGGCCGGATATTCCAGGGGGTGATCCGCAGGGGCGAAACCTACGAAATGATCGGCCAGGACGGCTCGCGCCGGCGCGAAAAGGTGACCAGGCTCGAAGTCTTCGAAGGGCTGGAGCGCGTGGAGACGGACGAGGCGGCCGCCGGCGAGATAATCGCGCTGTCGGGTTTCGAGGAGGTCCACATCGGCGACACGCTCTGCGCCGGGGAAAGCGCCGAGCCGCTCCCGCCGATACCTATAGACGAACCCACCCTCTCAATGATGTTCCTGGCTAACGACAGCCCGTTCAGCGGCCGGGAAGGGCGGTTCGTTACGGGGAGACAGCTTTGGGAGCGGCTTCAGCGCGAGGCGCTGAGAAACGTAGCGATGCGCGTCGAAAAGACGGAATCTCCAAACAGGTTCAAGGTGTCGGGCCGCGGACTCCTGCACCTGGGCGTACTGATAGAAACCATGCGCAGGGAGGGATACGAGCTGCAGGTGGGGAAGCCGCATGTCATCTCGCGCCAGATCGAAGGGAAACTGTGCGAACCTTTCGAAACCATATCCATAGATGTGCCCGAAACCTTCCTGGGCAGGACCATGGAACTCCTCGGGTCGCGCAAGTGCTCGTTGGAGCGGATGTCCCAGCACGCCGGCCACTGCCACCTCGAATTCGTCGGACCCAGCCGCGGGCTTATAGGTCTCAGGAACAGATTGCTCACGGCCACGCGCGGGGAGGCCGTCATGCACCATTCGTTTCTTGAGTACCGCGAATACGCCGGAGACCTGCCCGGTCGCGTCAACGGGGTCATGGTGGCCAGCGAATCGGGCCGCGTCACGGCCTACGCGCTGCTCCAGCTCGAGGATCGCGGAGATTTCTTCGTCGTGCCGGGCGAGGAAGTCTACGAGGGGCAGATAGTCGGCGAACACTGCAAGGACAACGACATAGCCGTAAACGTCGCCAGGACCAAGCATCTGACGAACATCCGATCTTCCACGAAAGAGCACACCGAGGTTGTCAAAGCGCCAAGGAACATGCCACTTGAGGAGGCGATGGAGTACATCGAGGAGGACGAGCTGGTGGAGGTCTCTCCGAAGGCCGTCCGGCTGCGGAAGAAGCTCCTGAAGGAGCGCGACCGCATCCGCGAGGCGCGCAACAGGGAAAAGGCCTCCGCTCCGGCCGGCTGACTTCTCTCCTCTGTGCGCCGTATCCTCCGCGTTTTATTCTTGCGGCGCGTTGCCGGCGGTGTAAGTTCCTGCGGCGGGGCCGGGCAGCAGTTCCTGCCATCGAAGACGTCCATCCGCGAACGATCATGCGTCCCGGCGCGGACACATCCGGGCGAGAGCGCCAGTCCTGCGGCATATCGGAAGTGAACGAGGCAGGCGTCCCGCCCGCTGCGTATCCGGAATGGCGTGCGCCCCGTCCGCCGCGGCGCATCTTCCGCTCGCGGCGGCGGGGCGTTTCAGGGAAGCGCTGGAGAGGTACCTGCGCGTGGAGAAGGAGCACCCGGATCGAAGGGACCCGTGCGCCCGCGCGCGGCAGGGGCGGGCGGACGCGCTTCATGCCATGGGTCGCTTCGAGGAGGCGCTGGAGGTTTACATATCTGTCGAGAAGGACTATCCGGACCACCGCTGGCTCGGCGCAAGGGCCCGGTGCGTGCGCGGCAATACTCTCCGCGCGATGGGGCGTCTTGAGGAGGCGCTGGAGGTTCTGAAGTCCGTCGAGAAAGACTGGCCGGACCAGCGCTGGGAGTGCGCCGGGGCTCTGCTTATGGCGGGCGCGTATTGCAGTGACGCCGCCGACGCGAAGAGCCTTATCGAGAAGGCGGCGGCGTATCCCGACCAGCCGAGGTCCTCCGCGCCGGCGGAGTACCTGCTTGGGCGCATATCGGAGGCCGAATTCGAGAAGAAGATGTCCGACTGGCATTGGCGGGCTGAGATCGAGTACTGGAAGGGGGAGAAGGCGCTGCGGGAATCTGTCGCCGCCGAGGGCGCGAGAAAGGGCGGGCTTGAGCGGAAGGCAGCCGGCCACTTCCGCAAGGCGGTCGAGCTGAACGTTCCGGGCGAGATGTGGCCTCTGCTCGAAGCCCGGATGCGCCTGAAGGACCTCGAACCGGCCCCCGCCCCGGCCCCGTGAAATGCGTTCCGCGCAGCCTGCCATCCGCCGCCGGTTTTACTCCCGCCGGCCGGTCACTTCCCGCAGCGTTTCAGGCCCATCTTCCCGAAGAACCACATGGCGGGACACCAGTCGGTTAAGCCGGACTGCAACAGGTTTACGCCGACGAAGGCCGTCAGCAGCAGCCACCACTGACTGTGCCACCTTGCCAGCGCCACGCTTCCCAGGACGAAAATACCCGCCAGCAATCTCAATCCGCGTTCGACGGTCATGCTTTTTCTTCCCTCCTTCCGAAAAGTACGGCGGACCTTTGATTCTGCCCCAAATATTTCCCGGCGCGAAAGCAAAAGCGCGGAACCGCAAGCCTGGCGACGGCAGGTTTTCGAACAGGCTCCTTGTAGCACGCAAACGTTCATACGGCAAAGCGGCAAACAAGGGGTAGAAGGGTGCATGCCCCGGGCTTGCATGGCCCTGACTGCCGGAAGCGCCGGACATACCTGCCGGCATTCGTCTCGTCCGGTCGGCGGGAGAGACAACCCCAGCCGCGATTCTTGCTTCAGTCCCCGTTCATGCTGGAAAAATCAGGCGGATAGCGGATACTCGATACCCGGAGCCTGCCCAGAAACTTCCGGACAGATCGGACCGGACGCTGCGGAACCCGTGGGCGCCGAGGAGGTCTCCGGGCAGGCTCCCGGGACCTGGGGGCCGCTGAATGGGATTCCCGGCCCGGGCTTGCGCCTGGGCCTCGAAGAGCCTGCCCGGTATTTCCTGTCGCGGCGTCGGGATCGCTGATCCGTAAACTTTGCGACGGCGGGTCTTCCGGACAGGCGGGAGCCGGGAATCAAGGCCCTGATCTCGAACGGGATTGGAAACGACACAGGATGCCTGGAAATGAAGCGGAATGAAGAGACGGCCTTTCAGCGATGCATAATGCCCTCGTGCGGATGGACGGGCGGGATACGTGAGGTTGTAAGCAAGTGTCCCCGGTGCGGGGAGCTGGTGGATGTGGCCTACGAGTGGGACAGGATGCCGCTGCCTTCGCGCCTGGCAGATTTCGACTCGCGGGCCGCCGACTTCCGCAACCCGCTGAACTTCTCCGGCGTCTGGCGGTTCAAGCCGCTGCTGGATTTCGCGCCCGACTCTGATGTGGTCACGATAGGAGAGGGACGTACGCTGCTGAGGCCCTCAAGATCGGCGGCCGTGTTTGCCGGCGTGCGGCCGGACTGCCTTTACCTCCAGTACGAAGGGCTGAATCCGTCCGGATCTTTCAAGGATAACGGCATGACGGCGGCCTTCACTCACGCCCGCATGACCGGCGCCCCGACCGCCGCCTGCGCCTCGACGGGCAATACCAGTTCGTCGCTCGCCGCCTACGCCGCCGCCTCGGGTCTGATGAAGGCCGTCGTCTTCGTCGGATCGGGGCGGATAGCCGGCAGCAAGCTCTATCAGGGCCTCGAATACGGCGCCCGCACCATCCAGATACGCGGCAGCTTCGACGCCGCCATGCGCAGGGTGATAGAAGCGGCCGGCCTGAAGGGCATATATCTGGTGAATTCCGTCAACCCCTTCAGGCTTGAAGGTCAGAAAACCATAATGTGCCGCGTTCTGGAAGGTCTGAACTGGGATGTGCCGGACTGGATCGTCTGCCCCGGCGGCAACCTGGGAAACTGCTCCAGCTTCGGCAAGGCTTTCATGGAATTGCGGGATCTCGGACTTGTCGGGCGCGTACCGAGGCTGGCTGTGGTCAACGCTGAGGGCGCCAGGACGCTCGATATCATTTACAACGATCTTAAGGTCCGCTGGAACGGAGGCAGACCCGATGGGGAGGCGATAGCGGCATATTTCAGGAAGATGGATGCCGAAGGGATCGAAGCTCACACGATAGCCTCGGCCATCGAGATCAACCGTCCGGTAAACCTGAAGAAGGCGCTGCGCGCGCTGGAGATCATGAACGGCGTGGTCCTGTCGGTCTCCGATCAGGAAATACTTGACGCCAAGGCGGCGGTCGGCAGGAGCGGGATAGGATGCGAGCCGGCGAGCGCGGCGGGCGTGGCGGGGCTGAGGCGGCTGGTCGAAAGGGGCGTGGTGTCGAGGTCGGAGCGCGTCGTCTGCATACTGACCGGCCACGTTCTCAAATCGCCGGCCAGCTGCATCCAGTACCACACTGTCTCTTATACACATCT
>JAOACM010000372.1 GCA_026417845.1 Planctomycetota bacterium
CTTCAATATCCTGGCGATGCCGGGAGCGTCGCGACGGCGACTGACAGGGCGCAGAATCGCGACGCGTGGCGGGTCTCAAACCGGAGGAAACGATGGACTTTCTGAAGCCCGAGATCCAGACCATGCTCTGGACCCTGGTCACATTCCTCCTGCTGCTGATCATCCTGTGGCGTTTTGCTTGGGGGCCGCTGCTGAAAGCCATAAACGCCAGAGAGGCGAAGATACGCGGCCGGTTCGAGGAGGCTGAGGCGCGGCTGAAGGAGGCGGAAGCCAAGGCGCGCGAGTACGAGGAGAAACTCGCCCATGCGAGGGAACAGGCCGCTGAAATAATCGCCCGCGGCAGGAAGGACATGGAGGCCGTCAGACAGGAGATGCTTGAGGAGGCCCGGCGCGAGGCCGCCAGGATACTGGAAAGGGCAAGGCGCGACATAAACCTTGCCAAGGATCAGGCCGCGCAGGACCTGAGAGACGAGATCGTCAGAATGTCCGTCGAGATAGCCTCGAAGGTGCTGGAAAAATCCATATCGCCGGAGGATCACAGGCGGTTCATAGAGGAATGCATAGTCGAGTACGAAAGGAGCGGCGGAGCCGGAGAGAGGCCCTAATGGGCCTGTCCGGGAACTTTCCAATTTGGGAGTGATGCAGCGGGAGTCCGGGCTGGTGCGGAAATTTCAGGATAAGCTTCAGAGGATGACGATGAAGAGGGCGGTGGCGGGGACGCGAAGCAAACCGGGATGCGGATCTGAAAATGCCTGCCAGAGTTGATGCCGGCGCGGTGGCCAGGGTTTACGTGAAAGCGCTGCTGGAGACAGGGTTCGAGCGCGGCGCACTGAAGGAATTCGAGCGCGACCTGTCGGCGCTGGCGGAGGTCGTCAGCGCCGTCCCCGAGCTCCGGCGTTTCCTCAGCTCGCCCACGGCCGGCGCAGCGGCGAAAAAGGAAGTCTGCCTCGCGGCAGCCGGAGCCGCGCGGGAGGAGATACGCAACCTGGCGCTGCTCCTGCTCGAGAAAGGCAGGTTCGGTCTCATCCGGGAGATCGCCAGCAGATTTTCGGCCGCCCTGCGGGAGATGGAAGGCCGCGTTGAGGCGACGGTCGTATCCGCACGCGAGCTGCCGGAGGACGCCAGGAAGCGGCTGGCAGGCGCCATCGAGCGCCGCTTCGGGTGGAAAGTTGACCTCAGGACGGAAGTGGACCCGGGCGTCGTAGGCGGGATCGTGGTGAAGGCGGCAGGGCGGATATTCGACGATTCGCTCAGGAGCCGTCTCGAAACGATCCGACGGCTGATGATGGAGGCCAGGCCGCGGGCCGGCGTCTTCGCGGATGAACCGGGAGACGGTACGACCGGCCGGTCTCCTGCGTAAAGGAGACGACAAAGGACGGATGCCTCCGGTGCCTGGCTGGAGCGATGCGATCCCCCGGCGGCGGGCGGTCCGTCTCCGGTGCGGGACCGTCCTTCGGGAATGGCCCCTATATAATCCTTTTGAGAAAGATGGCCGGGGGGAGGGGCAACGGAGACGGCCGGACCCGGCTGGATGGAAGCCCGCCGGCGAACGGACGGAGAACTGAGGGACAGGAAGAATGAAGATACGGGTCGAGGAAGTCGCCTCGATTATCCGCAGGCAGATCGAGGCGTACGAGGCAAGGGGCGTCGTAGAGGAAGTCGGGACAATAGTCGAGGTTGGCGACGGCATCGCCCGCATCCATGGCCTTAACAACGTAGTGGCCGGAGAGATGATCGAATTCCCTAACGGAGTCTACGGGCTGGCGCTCAACCTCGAGGAAGACAGCGTCGGTGCGGCTATTCTGGGCGGCTATCTCGACCTTAAAGAGGGGCAGCTCGTCAAACGGACCGGCAGGATATTGCAGGTTCCGTGCGGCAGGGAACTGCTCGGTCGGGTCGTTGATCCCGTCGGAAGGCCTCTGGATAACAAAGGACCCGTACATGCCGATCATTCCCGGCCTATGGAGATAATAGCGCCTGGGATAGCGAAGAGGCAGCCGGTCAAGGTGCCCCTCCAGACCGGAATAAAAGCCATAGATGCCATGACGCCGATAGGCCGCGGTCAGCGAGAGCTGATAATCGGCGATCGCCGCACCGGCAAGACCGCCATAGCCGTGGACACGATAATCAATCAGAAGGATACTGGCGTCATATGCGTCTACGTCGCCATCGGCCAGAAGGATTCGACCGTGGCCGGCGTCATAGCGAAGCTGAAACAGTTCGGCGCGATGGACCACACAATAGTGGTCGTCGCCGGCGCCTCGGACCCGGCGCCGCTCCAGTATGTGGCGCCGTATGCCGGCTGCGCGATGGCCGAGTACTTCATGTACGAGGAAGGCCGCGACACGCTGTGCATCTACGATGACCTCAGCAAGCACGCGCAAGCCTACCGCGAGATGTCGCTGCTCCTGCGCAGGCCGCCGGGACGTGAGGCTTATCCAGGCGACGTATTCTACCTGCATTCGCGGCTGCTCGAGCGCGCCGCGAAGCTCGTGGAAAAGCATGTGATCGTCAGGAAAGGCACGGAGCCTGCTCCCGATTCCGTCGGGATTGACGGGAAGGTCTACCTCGCGGAGCCGGGTCTCAATGAGGCTCGCGAAAAGCTGGCTTCCATGCCGGACCGGGATTCGCTTGAGATAAGGAGGTTGCCGGGATCGGGCGGGTCCCTGACCGCGCTGCCGATAATCGAAACGCAGGAAGGCGAGGTTTCGGCCTACATACCGACCAACGTCATTTCGATAACCGACGGCCAGATATATCTGCTCCCCGACCTGTTCTTCGCCGGGGTGCGGCCGGCGATAGATGTCGGGATATCGGTCTCCCGCGTAGGCGGCAACGCGCAGGTCAGAGCGATGCGCAGGGTGGCCGGCAGTCTGAGGCTCGATCTGGCCCAGTACCGCGAGCTGGCCGCCTTCGCGCAGCTGGGGACCGAGCTGGACGCCGCGACCAGGCGCCAGCTCGACCGGGGCGCCCGCATGGTCGAGCTGCTCAAACAGCCCCAGTACAGGCCGATGCCGGTCGAGGAGCAGGTCATGAGCATATACGCCGGCACAAAGGGATACCTTGACGACATTCCCGCCGGACTGGTGGGCGCCTTCGAGGAAGGTCTGCTGGCGCATCTGCGAGACCGTTACAGGGAGATAGGCGCCGAAATCGTGCGCACCGGAGACCTTCCGGAAGAGATCGCCAGGAAGCTGGACGCGGCGATAGTCGAATTCAAGGAAATGTTCGTGCGGAAGCACGGGCTGAAGAAGGGCGCGACGGCCGGAACGTAACCGCTCATGAAACGTCCGGCAGGCTTTGGCGCAGCCTGCCATCTTAGCGTCCGGAGCCCTGCCGGGAACATGTTCCGCCGGGCAAAGCGGTTGCCGACCGCCACAGCGCACGGATCTCCGGGCGGCAGTGCGCAGTAGAGGCCGCCCGGGGGAGCGCGACGGATCCGGCAGTGTGTGTGGATCGGAGTCGAAGGCCGCGAGGCAGCCGCGGGGCTTCGGCGGCTGACTGAGCGCAGGACAGCAGGCGGGACGCCGGACGGCGAACGACATGCCGGACGGAGGCATCCGGCCGGTCCGGCGTCGGCCGGGGCAGGAACGACGGGACCTGGAAATGGCGAACGCCAGGCTGTTTCTGAAACGCCGCAAGGCGATCCAGAGCACGAGGAAGATAACGCGTACGATGGAGCTTGTCGCTACCGCCAGGCTCCAGCGCACGCAGGCGGCCGCCCTCAGGGCCAGGCCTTACGCCACGCACCTCAGCGAAACCGTAGCGGAGCTGGTCGAGGCCGCCGGCGAAAACGCGGTGCGCCACCCGCTGCTCGAGCGCCGCGAGCGGATGGCCGCTGCGACGGTGGTCATACTAACCGCAGACCGCGGCATGTGCGGTTCGTTCAATTCCAACATCCTGCGGAGGGCGCAGGAACTGCTGGATCGCCTGGAAGCATCAGGGACGCGGGTCAATGTAGTGTGCGCCGGCAGGAAGGGGCTGGCCACGTTGAAGTGGCGCGGCGTGCCGGTGGCGGAAAGCTACACGGGGATATCCGACAAACCGGATTATGCGGCGGCCAGAAAGATCGCCGGGAAACTGACGGGCGATTATGTCGCCGACCGCATAGACGGGGCCTTCCTCGTCTTCAGCCGTTTCGAGTCGGTATCCAGGCAGGTTCCGTGCGTCGAGCAGCTGCTGCCGCTGGAGATGATATTATCCTCCGGATGCGGCGGAGCGCTTGGCCGCGCCGCCGAAGGGACGCTCGCTGCCGAGGACGCCGTGTCGGGCAGGCGGCGCACGGTGGAGGGATACCAGGCGCGCCCGCCGGTACCGGTTGGTGGATTCATGTATCATCCATCTCCGGCGAGGATACTCGACGGGATCCTGCCTCTGTGGGTCGAGACGAGCGTATTCGCGGCGATGCTGGAAAACGCCGCCGGCGAGCAGGCCGCAAGACGCCTGGCGATGAAAAACGCCACCGATAACGCCGACGAGATGATCGCGCTGCTGACCAGACGATATAACAGGGCGCGACAGGGCAAGATAACTCAGGAGATAGCGGAGATTGTCGGCGGCGCCGAGGCGCTGTAAGCCGGTCGGCATCGGCGGCCGGCAGAGCGCGGCGGCAGGCGATTGTGGGATGCGCGAGGGCGGAAACGCGGGAGTTCGGAAACGACAGGGGGGGGAAGGACGGCGTTCCGGAGAACCGAAAAATGGCCAATGTCGGGAAGGTGGTTCAGGTGATAGGCTCGACGCTGGATGCGGAGTTCGAGCAGGACAGGCTGCCGGCGATATACAATGCGCTTGAGATAGAGC
>JAOACM010000373.1 GCA_026417845.1 Planctomycetota bacterium
CTGGCTGAGCGGCGCATCCGCGACATCGCCTGGGGTTTCGTCGGACGCCGCGGGACGCTCGACCTGGACGCCGGGACCGCGCGCGCCGCGTCGTTCGAGAACGTCACGCTGCTGTCCGTCTCGCCATCGGGGGGGCCGTCCTCCAGGAGCGGTGCGGCGGGCGGCGATGGCGAGGTCCGGGCGTGGGACATCGAGTTCGGATGGCCTCTGCTGGAGGCTGGCGCGGAGATCGCAAGGGAGCTTTCGTTCGCCGGCAGAGAACTGTCCGCCAGGGCTTTCGTGGTCAGGTACCTGAGCGAGGACAGGACGGAGTTCAGAAAGGTGTTCCGCGCCGCGCCGGTCCGTGTTCCAGCCGGCCCGCCGCTCAGAATCGTCCGCGTATCCGCCATAACCGTGGACGTATCCGGCGGGACGCCGCTGGAGAGGCGCGCGGCGATCGAAGGCGAGATCCGATTCTGGGCGTGGGAGATGGTCGGGGAGGAGGGCTGGCTGGAGATTGACGGTTCTGTGGTCGGCCTCTGCCATCTGCGTTCATGCGCTCCTTCGGAGCTGACGCTGCCGGACGCCGCGGTCTTCGATCTGGAGTTCGTGACTGGCTATGGCTCTTGAACTGTCGAATCTGCCTGGGTGCACCGTCCGTTCCGTCGCGGCCGAACCCGGGGCGCCGCGCGTCCTGGAGGCCGAGCACGCGATAAGGGCCGACGACCCCGGGGCGCTGGAGATCGGGACGGCCGTCTCGTACACGGACCCGGACTGGGGGCTGATATTCGTCGGCGAGGTCGTGGAGCGCCGGCGCGTCTACAGGGACGGCGAGGGGATCGTGTACCGTTGCGAGGATGCATACCGCATCCTGCAGAAGACTCCCGCCACTATCGCCGCCGGTCCTGGCAGGACGGCCGCGGTGGCCTTCCCGGCCGGCACGCAGGCGGCCGATGCGCTTGCGGCGGTGCTCGATCCTGTCGCCGGCCTGTTCCCGGGCGGGATCGGGGTCGGCGTGTCGGGTGCGCTGCCGGAAACGGAGAAAGGCGGCGAGACGATCGAGGAGTGGCTGGACGAGATACTCGCCAGCACTCCCGGCGGCGTGGCGTTCGTCGAGCCGCACGGTGGAAGCCCGAGACTCGTCCTGGCCGATTATTACTCCGGTCCATCGCTTGTTCTGACGGTCGGGAATTACGGCGCGGTGAACCTTGAGAGCGGGGCGCCGCTGCTGGCCGGGGGCGAAGCGGGAGAGACGCTTGCGCCGAAATACCGGGCGCTGGCGATAGAAGGCGAGGGCATATTCAGGCGGCGCAGGATGGAATACATCCCGACGACCTATCCGTCGGACGGATCGGACGAGTTCCGCTGGTACGCGCCCGTCCGGGCAATACTGACGCCGTATCGCGAGAGCGGCCAGTGGAAGGACGGGACGCGCGCCGTGCTGCGGATAGGCGGCGGTGGCGGAGTCGTCATCGTCGTGGAAGACCCGCCGTTCGTTCAGAACGACGGGTGGCCGTATTTCTTCCTGAATGTGCCGGCCAGGAACGCGGCCGGGACTTTCCGGAAGGTTGAGGCGTGGTTCGATTACACGTCGTGGGAAGGTCCGCTGGTGGTGCGCGCGGAGGAATCCGGCGGCGGAGGAAGCGGAGAGAGCGGAGGAGAAGGCAGCGGCGGCGGGAGCGGAGACAGTGGGAGCGGGGGCAACGGGAGCGGGGGCAGCGGTGGAAGCGGGAGCGGCAACAGCGGCGGCGGGGGCGGAGGCGCCGCCGGCGGTGAGGGCGAACGGCGCGAGATGCTGACGGGCTACTTCGTCTACGAAGATGGCGACCAGAGCGTGGACCCGCGCCCGGAGCTGGCTGAACTGGCCGCCGCCCGCCGCACCCGGATCGCCGGGGCCGCCGACCCGCGCGGCGAGCTGACCGTGCGCCTGAAGGGCCCCTGCCCGGATCTGAAGATCGGCGCGGCCATATCGAACTTCGGCGGCATGCGCGTTAGGCGCATCCTGTACGACGTGCCGGCCAGGGAGATATCGCTGGAGCTGTCGGACATTCCGATCCGCGAGGCGACGTTCGAGGCCAAGCACCGCCGGCGGGTCTGGCGCATGACCGGCACCCAGAACTGGCGCAGGACTCCGCGCCGCGCCGGCCGCTTCAGGCGTAAGGGGCCGACGTGGGAATGCTTCCCGGGCGACCCGCCGTACCGGATGCGGGACGACGACAGGGGGCCTTTCAGGAGCGAGGCGCAGGCGAGGCGCGAGTGCGGCGACTGGTGGTGGTTCTGCCTCGATCCGGAAAAGGGTCAGTGCTGGGTGTCGTCGCAGCCGGCCGAGGGAGCCGACGGGAGCAAGTGGTCCAGCGAAGAGGACTGCCGCGCCGCCTGCACGGGGTCGGGGCCGGCGGGATTCATCTGCGAGGACGGGATGTGCCTGGAGGTCTTCGGGGAGGTCTCCGGCGCGTTCCCGTCGTATGGAGAATGCTGCGCGAACTGTTCCGGCTGCGAGATGCCGTCCGGCGGGTCGGGACAGTCGGGGGCATCGGGCAGCGGACAGGCCGGCCCGCAGATCGGCGCGACCCTGGACTGCTATCCGCCGAACGCCGCCGTCCGCGCCATACTCCTGTCTCCCCGCGGGAACGTCGTGGGGGTCGAGTGTCTGGAGTGCGGCGAGATCGAGGTGCTGACGGACGTGACCTGCGAAGAGGACGGATCGCTCACCAAACACTTCGAATCCATAAGGTACGTGAAATGTCCGTAGGACCGGCCGGATGAGCCCGGACGGACGGAGCGCTGCCGCCGGGATGCCCGGACCTCCGCGGCGGCGGACTGGGGGGCGCGGAAGATCGGGAGGCCGGGAGAGTCGGCCGGATGTGCGGGGGCATCCGATGGGACGCAGCGAGAAGGTTCCGGACTGTCCGTGCTGCATGAGGAGCGGCGGCGCGTCGGGGAGCGGGTCCGGGTCGGGAAGCGGATCCGGTTCCGGGAGCGGGTCGGGATCGGGGCCGGGGTCGGGTAGCGGCTCAGGCGGTAACGACGGTTGCGCCTGGGGGTGCGTGTACGACCGCTACGGGCAGCCGGTCGCCGGCCAGAAGATGCTCGCGGAACTGCCGGAAGAGCCGGGCAGCGGGCGGGTAACATGGACGGGGCAGGACGGTTGCTACTGGTTCTTCGCTCTCGAGTACAGGACGTACAGGATAAGGCCGATAGATCCGCCGTACGGCCCGCATGGGAACCCATATCTGCCGCCGCTCCACGAGGTAACGATAAACGGCCCCGATCCGGCCGGACCGTACGACTTCCAGGAGGAAGGCGGCGGGGGCGGGTGGTGAGCCGGAAGCGCAGGCGGACCGCGGGGCGGGAATCCCAGCCATGCCGCGGAGAGAGCGCGCATGCCGGATATGCGTCCCGGGCGCATCTCCCGCAGGTCGCCACAAGGGTTTTTGCATTCGGAGCATGCCCGGGATCTCCAGCCGGAGAGGCGGCCAGCCTCGAGCCGTAAGCCTTGATCCCGGGGCTTCCGGACTGGGTCATCCGGTAACGCACCGGCCTGAGAGCTGGAGGAAAACGGAGGCGCGAGGGCGTGGACGGCAAAGCTCCGGACCTGAGGAACGCGATCTACATCGGCCGCGACGGGATTCCCCGCAGGATACTTTCCTGCCTGGAAGGGGTCTCCGGGGGAGGAAGCGGCTCTGACGATCATGCTGGCGGAGACAGCAGCGCGGCCGGCCGGAACGCCGGCGACCGGGGCAGAGGAGAAGGAGCGGTCCGCGGAGGAGACGGCGATGTCAGCGGAGGCGTCGGCGGAGGCGGCCGCGACGGCGCGGGCGGTATCGGCGGCAATAAAGCCCACCCGTGCGTCCCGTGCGGGAAGAAAACGCTCGGACTGGCCGGCCTGCTGAAAGGGCTGGCCTACGGGCCTGCCCCGGCAACGCTCAGGGATGCGCGGCTGAAGATATGCGCCGCCTGCGACGCGACCGACTCCCTCGGCGCCCGCCTGTACCGCGAGATCGGCGGCAGGTTCTACTGCGGCGCGCCCAGGCTGTCCGATGTGCGGCGCATATGGCGCGATGAATCGCGCGACGGGTGCGGCTGCGAGCTTTCGTTCAAGGCCTCGCGCAGGGAGGCCGAATGTCCGCTGGGCAGATGGGGATCCGCATCCGCCGGCGCGCGGACGGGCGCCGAGGCGGCGGCTGGCGCGGCCGGAGGCCCGGGGGGAGCCGCGGGGGCTGGAGCGACGGGAGCGGCGGAGGCGCCGGCGGATATCCCTGCCCGCGACGGCGCGGCGGAAGACGGGAAGGCGGCGGAGGACACCGGGAGTTCCGGCGGTCCTGGAATCGCCGGCGGCGGCGGCGCGACGACCGCCATGGCGATCGAGCTGGTCCGGCTGGACGCCAACGGCATCGGTGATCTGTGCGTGGCGGCCTGCGCGGCGGCGGGGATCAGACGCGGGAGGCCCTCCTCGCGCGTAGCGCTGGCCGTCCGCCGCCACCTGATCGAGTGGGCGCGACTGTTCTCCGATGCCGACGAACTGCTCGATGCCGGCCGCCTCGACGATTTTTCCCCGCTCCGGCGCGTGTTCGATGCGGTCCACGCGGTCAACGCTGTGAAATCCGATCCGGCCTGGCGTTCTGAGATGTGGCACGAGCTGTGCGGCGAGTTATGCGGAGCGCCTCCGGCGCGGCCGCGGATCGAAATCCCCGCCGCGGACAGAAAATGGGCCGCCGATACGCTGGNCGCCATCCGCGGTGTCAGGGCGGCGGGCAGGAGACCGGCGGACGGAATCGTGGCGCGCGGGACGACAGCAGGCAGTCCCCTGG
>JAOACM010000374.1 GCA_026417845.1 Planctomycetota bacterium
GCCCGCGCCGGCACCGCGTGCTTTTACATGGGCGTGTCCAGGGCGGCGGAGATATGCGCCGGGCTCACGAAATACATGTCAGCCGATACTCCGGCGGCGGCCATATCTGACGCGACGTTGCCTTCTCAGCGCGTGGCGGTCGGGACGCTGCGCGACCTGCCTGAAAGGATGGTGCGCGCAGGGATTTCGGCGCCTGCGATAATTGTGGTCGGGGATGTGGTCCGGCTGGCCGGGCGTCTGGGGTGGGTAGAGCGGCGGCCGCTGCACGGGCGGACGGTCATAGTGACCAGGGCCGCGGAGGACGCTCCGCGGACGGCGGCCGCCTTCGAGGCGCTCGGCGCCCGCGCTCTCTGCCTGCCGACCATACGGATCGGGCCGCCCGGGGATCCCGCACCGCTGGCTCGCGCCGCAGAAAGGCTCGCGGACTTCGACTGGGTGATTCTGACGAGCGTCCACGGTGTAGATGCGGTGTTCGGCGCGCTGGAACGGGCCGGGTTGGACGCCCGCGCCTTCGGCCGTGCGAAGGTAGCCGCGATAGGTCCGGCCACGGCGCGGGCGCTCGCCAGACGCGGCATCAGGCCGGACATCGTCCCTCCTGTTTACACTTCCGAAGCGCTGTTGGCCGAATTCCGCAGGCTCGGTCTGGCGGCCGGAAACAGATTCCTGCTGGCTCGCGCCGACATCGCCGGCAGCGCCCTGGCCGACGGCCTGCGGGCCGCGGGCGCGTCGGTTACGGAGGCGATCGCCTACAGGACGGTCGCGGAGACGGAGGGCGGGCAGGAGGCCCTTGCCGCGCTGGATGCCGGTTCGGCGCACTGGGCGATATTCACATCCGCCTCCACCGCCAGGTTCTTCGCGAGCCGGATTGGAGATACGCGGATTGACCGGCTCAGAAAGGGCGAACCGCCCCTGGCGGCCTCGATCGGCCCGGCGACATCGGCGGCGCTCCGCGAACTGGGGATAGAGCCGAGTGTCGAGGCCGTAGAGCATACGATCGAAGGCCTTGTCGAAGCCGTACTGAAGGCAGAAAACCGCGCGGGGAGATCGAAGGCGTCCCCTGCGTGAGCCGGTTGCGCTGTCGGATGGGGCGGGGTGGATGGCAGGGGAGAAGGAGGGCAAGGGCGCGAATCGGACGTGTTTTTGAGCATCCGGGGTGGCATGAGCGGCCATCAACCGGCGAAAGACCGCGCGCAAGCCACGCTTAAGCAGCATCGGGGCCGCGACGGCATGGGGCGGTTGCGCTGTTGGCTCGCAGGGGCGGCTGCAGAGAGGACGCGACGAACGGGCGCGAGGGAGGTACGCGCACGCTTGCCTCCGCCGCTCTCTGAAAAACGCCTGGGGAAAAATCGCAAAAAACACAATCCGGCGGGAGCGGATTCCCTCTGAAAAGCTGGAGTAAGCCCCCCCCAGCCATCCGCGCAAATCCCCCTCTCCCCCGGAGACATCGCAACCGGCTCGCTCTGAGGGTGTTTTCCGCCTCACTTCGGCAGGTTCAGGACCTCGCCGCGCTCCAGGAACATGTAGCCGAACTTTTCCGGAACGTGCGGACTCCTGGACTCAGTCGGAGACCACGCCGTATCCTCCACGGTGGCGGGATCCTCGGGGTCCCTCGCCGTCCGGGTCAGGTTGAAGCCCCATATCTTGTTCAGCTTGCCCGGTTTGACGCCCAGCTCCGAGAACGGAATCTTCATCTCGGCCACCCACGCCTTGCCCGGCTCCTTCCCGCATTTGACCTCGATCTTCGGATTCCAGGAGGAGTCGTCTTTATCCCTGGAGTCCTGAAGAGTACCGGCGGCATTCGCGATTATGTGGAAGTATCTGGATTCGCGCGTGTTCTCCGGATCGAGGAAGATCTCGACCGTCTCGTCCTGCCAGACGTCGTCGTCCCGCTGCCTTTTCGTCGCCACGATCCTGTCGGGATTCTTCGTCTCGGCGCGGACGGCAACGTAAAGGTTCTCGGCGTCGGCGAGTATCCACGCGGAAGTCTTGTCCGAAGGCGACCTCCTGGATCCGTCGTTCATCCGCAAGGCGATAGCGGCACCCGATTTCCCGTATATCTCATCTATCTTTCCGTCCACCTCCGGCCCTTTCTCTACCGTCCTGACGCGCATGACCGGTCTGTCGTCGGCCTTCTTTTTCAGGAGTTCGATCGCCTCGTCGTCGGAAGCCGGCGGTTTCCCGGCATTTTCCTCCTGCTTCCCGGCGGCGGGTTTTTCGGAGGGCTTCGTTTCCTCCGCCAGGGGTGTTCGCGCTGCCGGCGAACCTTCTGCCTTCCCTTCAGGTTTCGGCGTCTCCGTCCGCGTTTCGGCCTTCGGCGCTTCGGCCGGTTTCGCCTCCGCGGCCTTCTCCACCTCCGCGCGCCTTCCCTCCGGTGCGCCGGCGCGTCCGTCAGCCCGCCCGCGCCCGCCGGCACATCCGACCGCGGCGAGCAGGAAGGCGCACACCAGCCACGCATTCGTCCCGATTTTCCTCATACTCTCTCCCCCTCCTTTTCTCTCTGACCGGCCCCTGTCCACGCCGCAAGACGACGGTCTCGCGGAACCGCGCCGTCGCAACTCCCGTTCCGCGGCCGCGCGGTCCCTGAACCGGCGGCAGCGCTACCGTTCCGACGGCGGAGCGTCTCCGGACGCTCCGCGCGGCTCCAGCACGTGTATCTTCATCTGGCCGATTGCACCGGCGACCGGCGCGACCAGATCCGCGTTCGGGTTGGCTCCGGACAGATCGCTGCGGCCCATCGCTATGTGGGCAACGTCGAAACCGCGCATGGCGGCGTCAATCGGCACCCAGCGCCCCACGAATACCTCCGCCCACATGTGGAACGCGAAGGCGCCCGTCGAAGTCGCGCCTGCCCCCGGCCGCGCGTCCGGCCCTGCGGCGTGTCCCATCCTGTCGTAGGCTATGCCGACCACTCCGCGCGCCGGAATGCCCGACGCGCGGGCAAGCGCCACGCAGAGGATCGCGTGTTCCGTGCAATCTCCTTCCAGCCTCTCGGCCACCTCCGCCGCGCTCGCGAACCCAACGCCATACCCCTTCCGTGCGAGCTTCCTCCTTACGAACGACTGTATGCGCAGCGCTGCCTTGACGGGGTCCTTTTCGCCGCCCACCGCTTCCCTGGCCATCGCCACGACCTTCGGCTCCCGCGTCTGTACGAATGGAGTCTCTGCCAGATACGAGTCCATGTCTCCTTTCGCATACGGCATCGTGTAGCCGGCCTTTTCCCTGGACGGATCCCATGCGGTTATGCGAACCCTGAGCGTGCCGCCGGCGTCGCGTTCCACGTCCTGGAACTCGCCGCCCGGCAGCTCCCGCAGACCCTCAATAGCGTATCTGGCTTCCGGCAACCCCGGCAGCCCCTCTATTGGCCTGTCCGGCCTGATGGCCGTGGCGGCCATCACGTCGGCCGGATCGCCAGCCAATGCCCTCAGGGCCGTCTCCCTGTCCGTTTTGAACGTTTCGATTTTCAGCATCATCATCGTCGTCTCGCTGGCCCAGATGGAACGATTATCGTCCATCCACATCCACATCGGCACGCCAGGCAGGAAGTCGGTGGTAGTCTTCACCTTGTGCATGCGCCTTTTGACGCCGAGGATGTCGCGTTCTTCCGGCCCGATGACCTCCCAGGTCATAAGCACTGCCTTGTCCACCGTCAGCTCGGGAACGAATACTTTATGGGTCATGGACGCCCCCGGGGCAAGTCCTTTCGCCATCGCGTCTTTTTCCGCCTTCACGGGACCAACAGTATCGCCGGGGAATGGTTTTTCGTAGCGCTTTGGCTGCCCGATACCCTCGACCGTATAGATTATCTTCCCGTCTTCGATCCTGCCGCTGGTCTTTTGCGTATTGGCGCTCTGTTTCGTGGCCGTTTCGAACCTGACCGGTTTGCCGCGGGCGTCTTCCACTATCAGCGAAGATTGCGACATGGACATTTTGAAGGCCCCTCTCGCCACCCGGATATGTTGTTCGTTAAGCGTTTCGTAGAACTTCCCGCCGTTTTCATCCCGTTCGACCACCCTCGCGCGTCCGTATCCCGCCCTGGCGCCGGCCAGGAACACCAGCAGCCAGTCTTCGCGGAGTACGCGTTCGTTCGCCGCGCCGGCCGCACCACGGACCTGCTCCCGCGGTCCGTCGGCCGGCGTCCGCTCCGTCGCGCGTTCGGCCGCGCTGCCATGTTCGCCGGTCCTGTCGGCTGCCGCGTCCGCCGCGACGGCAGGCATCCACGCCGTCGCCAGCGCGAATAAGATGGCAAAAAACGCGGCGGTACGTCCGATCCCGGACGGAGGGGCGATCCGGCAGGACGAACAGGTTGCGCGCGCGTGCGGGAGCAACCGGTTGCCGTTCCTTTCCGCCCTGGAAGTAGAGAGGCGACCGCCGGAGCGCATGTCTGCGCTCTGACCGCAGTCGTCCGGCGATAAGCAGGCGCCGGGAGCAAATGGGCGAGCTGCCGGCCGGGTCGTCCGCCGGCGGACGGTTGCCTTCAGAATATGCAAGATCATTGTTTCCCTTTCCGCTCGCCGTTCAGAAGGCCGTACTGTTTCAGTTTTCTGTACAGCGTGGATTTGTTTATGCCCAGTATGCCCGCGGCCTCGTTGCGGTTCCACCCCGTGGCCCGGAGCGTCCTCAGTATGGCCATCTTCTCGATTTCCGCCAGCGAAGCGCACCCGCAGGGGATCTCGTCCCCTCCACCAGTCGCCAGCCCGGCGCTTCCGCGACTCGCGGGCGCACCCGTGCCGACCGGGGTTGCCTCTCTGGCAGCCGGCGCATCCCCCGGCA
>JAOACM010000037.1 GCA_026417845.1 Planctomycetota bacterium
AGCTGATCGCCCCCCCTGTAACCGCCCGTCGCGTCCTCTCTGACAATCGCCCCTGCAGGCCAACAGCACAACCGGCTCGGGGGGAGCGCATCAGCCCCTTATTATGGCCTTGAACTCGTAGGTGCCGGGTCTGTCGGCGACCAGACAGGTGCGCCCCCAGAAGTTGCGGGCGACGGAAGTCCCTGGGGGCGGATGTATTTTTGAGAAGCCCGGCGGCAGTTCCAGCACGAACTCCGGCGAGAGCGCCTCGTCCCCATCCAGGCGCACTTCCCATGCGTAGCGGTCGCGCCCCAGAGGAGCGACGCGGATATCGGCCCTGCCGAACGCCGTTATGCCGCCGGAGACGCCCCAGCCGGAGGGCGCCAGCCACCAGTCGGCCGGAACGCCCCTGCCTGTAATCAGCTGCAGGCCGTCCTCATAGAAGATGAGGTCCCTGAGGAGCAGCCACATCTCGGCGCAGACCCATCCGTGAGGTATGACCACCTTGGGTTTGTGGAAACTCCAGCAGTCCTTCCAGGCATCCGATATGTCCAGGCCGCCGATCTCCGCCCACGCGGCCGGCGCCTCCTGGTGGGAAAAATACCATTCCAGCGTGGCCCAGACGAGATCGAACAGATCGAGCCACAGGTAACCGTGGGCCTGGGCGATGTCGAAGTACCGCCATTGCGGTTCGGGAACGAACTGATCGTCCCGCCACTTGCGCTCCTGGAAGTACCGCAGGGCCGCGTTGCGTATAGCCACCGACGTCAGGACGGCGCGGCATGGCCATATGATCGAACAGAGATCCCGCGAATTGGGGAAGTTTTTATCCATAGCCTCCGGAAGGCATTCCCTCATGAAGCATCGCTCGTAGGCTATCCACTCGTTGTGCCATTCGCGCGCCTCTTCCCGCCCGAGCGCCATCGCCATGCCTACGGCCGAGGCCAGTCCTCTCAACGCCCAGCTGTTGACGTACACTTCCGGCACATGGAAGTCCATTCTTCCGCGGATAAGTCCCTTCCTGGAAGGCCACGCGACAGGATGCCCGTTGACTAACATCGGCGATTCGAGCCTGCGCATGCGGAAGATGGTTCCCACCAGGCTCTTTATCGCCGGCCATGCCTCCTGTACGAACTTCCTGTCCTGGCAGTACATCCATTCCTCGTGCAGCAGCCACAGCAGCTGCCCCGGCGCATCCGCTTCCGGACCGGCTCCGCCGGCCCACGGATTTTCCAGGTATGTCTCGATCGTTCTCCTGGAGAAATCTCTGAGACCGGCCTTCTGGAACGCGTTGGCGATCATCACGCCGTCGCGGATCCACGGGTCGGGATAGTTGGCGGCCGCTATGCGGGCTTCGCCCTCGACGGAGGCATTGAGAAGGTGGGCCATCGAGGCCTGAAATACGCGGGGCACCCGTTCATCCGGGAAATTCATCCACCCGAGGAGATCGGCCGGGCGAGGGAAGCCCAGGCGCGGAACGGCCGATATCGCCTTCCATGTCTCCTCCTTCAGGACGCGGACCTCTTCCGATGCCGGTTTCAGCCTGATGTCGTCGAAGCGTCCGGCGGGAGGAACGCAGAAGAGGACCCGGATCGTCTCCGATCCGTCCCGTTTCCCGGCGCGTCCGCGCCTCCCGAGATCGAAGGAGACGAGAGCGGAAGCGAGGCCGCTGGAATCGAAGACCCGTCCGGCCGGATCCTTCCCATCGCCTGGCGATGGGGGATACGCCCATTTGCCGTTCGCCGAGTACGAGGCGAATCTGACGCCGTCAGGCTTACGGTCCGGCCTTGCTGCCAGACGCCCGTTCAGCAGGATATCCCCCCTGCCGGTGATCTCGATTTCTCTTAATGGGCCGCCGGCAGGACCGACCGGCGCCAGAAGCAGATGCGCCCGCATTCCCCGGACCCGCCCGCCCCGGTTGCGCCCCCGGCCCGGCAACGGGCGGAACGATAGCGCAGCCTCCAACCACGCGCGCCCGGCCGGAGGCGGTTCGACCAGGGGCGACAAGGTCAGTTCGCACATGGCCCCGGGCACATCGAAGGCCCACGTCACGTCGCCGCCAGAGCCTGAAAACCACGCCGCCTTTTTCGCCGCCTCGGCCCACTTTTCCAGCGCCGGCCTCCCGGTCCGCCTGCTCCAGACCGGCGGCCTGGGATCGTAGCCCCGCCCCGTGAACGGGGCGACGCGGTATATTCCATCCTCGTCGGACAGCAGGAAGCAGGCGCCGTAAGTTTTCCAGCCCGGCGAGAACCATCCGCCACCGTCGCAAAATGTTTTTTCCTCTAATGGGCAACCGGGCGCCCCTATTACCAGGTGCGCATCTTCTTTCGGCCACGGAAGGGCATCCGGCTCCATCAACCTGATGAATTCCAAGTCCCTCCTGTCCGGAAGGGTTCCCGTTTCGTTCGGCATGGCGTCTCGCTTTCGAAAACTTCGCGAAAGTTCCCCCCGCGACACCGCGCAAATGCACCTGTCCGCGCGGCCGTGCCAAATGCCAGGCTATCCGCTGCCTTCCAGCCGGTTGTGATACCGCTCCGCCGGCATCTGGCACGAGAATGCTAGGTCGGAGTTCCGTTCCCGTCAAGCACGCCTGTCGGGGGACCGGTTATGAGGGTGCATGGCCGCAACCGCTGAGTTCGGGATGTATGAGGTCTGGAGGCCAGATCCGCCTTCTTCGTCCGCCCGGTTCGTAAGGGAGCGGACCGGATATGTACCCGGGATGCGTCCCCCGCGGGTTAGTGCCTATCCAGGAACCGGTTGCGATGCCCCTGGACGGGAGGGAGATTCGCGCGGACGGCAATGGAGCTTGCCCCAGCCATTCAGAGTAGATGTGCTCCCACCTGGCTGCGTTCCTCGCGATTTTTAGCCCACCTCCTTTCAGAGAACACCGGAGGTAAGCCCGCGCCGCCCCGCCCGCAACCGTCTGTCGCGTTCTTTCTGACAATCGCGCCAGCAAACCAGCGCAACGGCTCCATCCGGGAGTTTGGGACAGACTCCAAGAGCCTGTCCAAAAACTTCCCGCCAAGCGGTGCGGATCGCTGAGCATATAAGCTGAGCACTGGAGGTTTTCGGATAGAATGGATCAGAGAACAAGGGCTCTGCTACTTTGTGTCGCAACATATTGTCGCTCTATGAGTTGCGGTTGGACGATCCGGAGTATTCAGGCTCAAGTCCTTGCTTTGCAAAGGCTTATGCCTTAAAAGCGCAACAAAGTCCCAAGACGATATTAAGGCGCCAAAGTCCACAATATAGAAAAAAGTGGCATAATGACCGTTTCCTGTTCTTGGATATGGTCAGTCTGACAGGATCGCAGAATCAAAAAAGTGGCAGCTCCTCATATGGTCAGTACGTAACATTTTTTAAAATAATAAGTTGCGGTCGAAATTTTATATTGGCCCGCGCATTGCTTTGATCAGATAGTCTCATGTGGAGATGGGATTGATCTTTTCTGGTTTGGGTGGATTTTCAGGGAATGGGAGGCGCTACTGTGGGTAAAACTGTGATTACGCCTTTGGGCGACAAGATCCTGGTAAAGAGGCTGGAGGCAGAGGAAAAGACCAAGGGGGGTATAGTATTACCCGATACTGCCAAAGAGAAGCCTAAGGAAGGGAAGGTAATTGCAGTCGGATCCGGGAGACTTCTGGATAATGGGAAGCGTGCGGAGTTTCAGGTGAAGAAGGGCGACAGGATACTCTTCAGTTCCTATGCGGGGACTGAGATCAAGATAGAGGGCGAGGAGTATCTGCTGATGCCTGAGGAAGATGTTCTTGCGATCGTGAAGGAGTCGTAAGGCTCTGCCAGGCAGGGAAGGGGAGCAAGGCTGAAGAAGGCGGGTTTGTTTTCGGATAAAGGAGTTCGAGGATGGGCGCGAAGCAGCTGGCATTCGATCAGGAGGCGCGAGAGGCGTTGCGCCAGGGCGTGAAACAGCTGGCGAAGGCATTGCGGGTAACGCTCGGCCCGCGCGGTCGGTGCGTTGTGATCGAGAAATCCTTCGGGTCGCCCGTTGTGGCCAATGACGGGGTGACGGTGGCGAAGGAAATAGAGCTTGAGGACAAGTATGCGAATATGGGCGCGCAGCTAGTCCGCGAGGTCGCCAGCAAAACCAACGATGTGGCTGGCGACGGAACGACGACAGCGACCGTTCTGGCGGAGACCATATTCGAGGAAGGCCTGAGGAACGTTACGGCCGGGGCGAACGCGCCCGCGATAAAGCGCGGCATAGAAAAAGCGGTCGAAGCGATCTGCAAAGAGCTCGACAGGATGTCCAAGCCCGTGTCCGGGAAGGACGACATAGCGAAGGTCGCCGCGATAGCCGCCAACAACGACAGGGAGATCGGCGAGAAGATCGCGGAGGCCATGGACAAGGTCGGGAAGGACGGGTGCATAACGGTGGAAGAGGGCAAGAGCCTGAAGACCGAGGTCGAGCTGGTGGAAGGGATGCAGTTCGACCGCGGGTACCTTTCCCCGCACTTCGTGACCAACGTCCAGACGATGGAGTGCGTGCTGGAGAACGCCTATGTCCTGATCCACGAGAAGAAGCTGAGTTCGGTCAAGGACATGGTGCCTCTGCTGGAGAAGATAGCGCAGAGCGGCAAACCGCTGCTGGTGATAGCGGAAGAGGTCGAGGGCGAGGCGCTGGCGACGCTGGTGGTCAACAAGCTGCGGGGCACACTGCCGTGTTGCGCCGTCAAGGCGCCCGGCTACGGCGACAGGCGCAAGGCGATGCTCGGCGACATCGCCGTGCTGACCGGCGGCAAGGCTATCTTCGAGGACCTCGGCATCAATCTGGAGAGCATCAAGCTGGAGGACCTCGGCCGCGTCAAGAAAGTTGTCGTTGACAAGGACTATACCACTCTTATTGAAGGCGCCGGGGATACGAAGGAGATTCAGGGACGCATCGCTCAGATCAAGAAGGAGATTGAGACCACTACGAGCGATTACGACAGGGAGAAGCTCCAGGAACGGCTGGCCAAGCTGGCGGGGGGCGTCGCCCAGATCAATGTGGGCGGTTCGACTGAGACCGAAATGAAGGAGCGGAAGCTCCGCGTAGAGGATGCCCTCAATGCGGCCCGCGCGGCGGTTCAGGAAGGCATCCTGCCTGGCGGCGGGGTGGCTCTGGTCAGGGCGGTCAGGGCGCTGGACGGTGTCAAGGCTGAAGGCGACGAGAAACTCGGCGTTGATATCGTCCGCAGGGCAGTCGAAAGTCCCATGAAGCAGATCGCCTGGAACGCGGGATGGGACGGCTCGGTAGTGGTGAACAAAGTCAAGGAGGATAAAAATCCCAATTACGGATTCAACGCTGCTGCAGGCGAGTTCTGCGACATGCTGACGGCCGGCATCTATGACCCGACCAAGGTCGTCAAGACGGCGCTGCGCAACGCCGCGTCGGTCTCTTCTCTGCTGCTTACGACGGACGCGGTCATCAGCGAGATCCCGAAGAAGGAGAAGCCGGCTTCGCCCCCGCCAGGCGGCGACATGTACTGAGAAATGCCGCGCTGCCGTGGTCCGCGGGGGGCGGGCGGCTTCAGGGTTTGACAGGGGCTGGCTGCCGGATGGCGGCCAGCCCTTTTATGTTTCCGGCCGGATGTCCGCCGCGTTCCGCCGTAATTGTTTGCCGGGCTCAGTCTGAGGCTGCTATTCGTAGTGGTACGCTCGAGCGGGGCAGCAATAGCGCTGCCACATATACCCGGCGCCGCTCTGCTCCACACATAAAGGGCAGCAACCAATTACGTTCCGCCCCCGCGTCATATGCGGGGGGGGGCGTCAGCCGGGAGTCGGCGGGGGCCGTCGGGGCGGCGCCATCCGCGATGGGATCGGCCGGGTTTTGGAGAACGGCGGGGGGCCGTCGTCCGTTGTATATGTGTGCGGGGAGGCATGTCTTCCGGGGCGCAAGCCGCTCAGGCCGGGAAGGCTTCGCGCGCGGTCGGCGGGACGGATTGCGCGCCGCGGTTCCGTGTGCTACAACGTCCCGCGACATCCGTGAGGCGGTGCCGGCCCCGCTCCATCTCCGGGCGGGGAGGCGATCCGGCGCTCAGGTATCGGACGGCGGAAGGTCAATTGGCGGGGCGCGCGCATGGAAGATACCAGGAACGCGGCGGATGGGTCCAGAACATCGGGAGGCGGCATGTCCGGAGGCGCGTCCGGTTCGAATCCGGCAGTCGCGAAGTCTCCTCCATCCTCCGCGCCCGCTTCGAAAAAACCGGCCGCGCGCGGCGGATGGATCCGGGCGGCGGGGAAGGACCGCATCGCATGGATACCGATCGGATTCGGGATCGCTCTCCTGCTGGCGGCCCTCGGGTATACATGGAGTTCCATACAGGCGTATCTGTTCGGGAGGAACATCCGGAAGGTCGAAGAATACTGGCGGCGCAACAGGCCGGAATCCGAGAAGCCGCTGCCGCTCAGGGATCTGCTTCATGCCAGGATCGAGGTCGGTCCTGAGGGCGAAGGAGGCCCGGTAACGCTCGTCTACGACTTCCCGCGCGAGTCTAATCCCAGAGGGGATGAACCGGCCGATACGATCCCGCAGCTGCGCGATTGGGAGTGCAAGGTCGAGAAGGGCACCTTCCTGCCGGTAGTACCGCTCCTGTCGAACATCTCGTTCGAAGGCGACATTGATGTGTCGTTCGACCTCGTCCCGTGGCGCGGGACCGATATCATGGCGAAGGTCTGCTGGTTCGATGCGGAGAAGACCGGGGTTGTTTTCGCGCTTATGCGCGACGGCAGGTGTCTTTTTTACCTGCTCAGGCAGGGATACGATTATCCCATAGGCGAAGAACGCCGGATCGCTCCGCCGGAACGCGGGCGCGCGATTGCGCTTCGGGTGGCGCTCGCCGGGCGGTCAGTAGAAGCGTTCGTGGATGGGGCGAAGGTATGCGAAGGCCGCGTGCCGGCCGAATGGCCCCAGGATCGCCGCTACGATCACGGCGCTTCGCAGGGCAGGCTGGCCGCGGACCTGAAGCGTCCTCCGCTCGCCGGTTTCGTAGGACTGGATACCGGCGACAAGGTTGGGGCAAAGGTTACGGGAATAACGATCTTCGGGCGGGTTTCCCCCGCCTGGGCAGAGGAGAAATCGCGATGCGTCCGGGCCCGTCGCGCTGTAGAGGAATACTCCAGGCGCGAATCCGGCTCTGGCGGCAAGCACTCCATTACGGAGAGGGTGGAGCCGGATGGGAGTGCGCAGCGGAACGAAGAGGCGCCTCAGAAGGATGTCGGAGGGAAGACGGAGGAGCCGGCCGGCAAATGATTGCGGGAGGCTCCTGGACGACCGGGATCCCGGGCAGGCGCCCGCGCGAGACGACAGGGGAGAGCGGGCATCGTCCCTGAGGTCAGGCCGGATCCCCATGTGGCGTACAACAGAACGGGAAGGATGGGAGGATGGCGGATGGGCGTCAGGATCGCTGTCAGCGGCGCGGCGGGACGGATGGGCAGGCGGGTGATTGAAATGGCGATGGCGGATCCGGACATACGCCTGGTCGCGGCCATCGAATCGCCCGGCCATCCGTGGGTGGGAAGGCATCTGACGGATGTGGCGCACGTGGCGGGGTCCGAGGTGTGCGTAGCCGACCGCCTTTCGCCGGAAGATCGGGTTCAGGTCATAATTGACTTTTCCACGCCTGAAGGCGCCGTCGAGCGCGCCAGGGACGCCGCGAACCTCGGAGCGGCTCTGGTCACCGGTACGACCGGCCTGAGCGAAGGGCAGGCCGACGAGATCGGCGAAATATCGGGCAGGGTTCCGGTCCTGCGGGCCGCCAATTTCAGCATCGGCGTCAATATGCTGCTGAAGCTGGTAAAAGGGGCTGCGGAAGCTCTGGGGGAAGCCTTCGAGGTCGAGATAGTGGAGGCCCATCATCACGGGAAGGCCGATGCGCCGAGCGGGACGGCGCTGGCGATAGCCGAAGCGATCGCCGGCGCGCGCGGCAGACCGCTGGAGAAGGATGCCGTCTACGGGCGCAGGGGGCGGACGGGGCCGCGCAGGCCGTCGGAGATCGGCATCCACGCCGTCAGGATGGGGGACGTGGTCGGCGAACACACCGTGTATTTCGCGGCGCCGGGCGAGCGTCTCGTGATCGGCCACATCGCAACATCTCGCGACGCATTCGCCTCGGGCGCGCTGCGCGCCGCGAAGTGGATCGCCGGCAGGCCGGCGGGGATGTATACCATGTCCGATATGCTGCGGGGCTGATGCGCGGGATTCCACGCGACAATAACTCCGGAGGGGCTGGAGAACGCTGCCCGGGCCGCAGCCGCGGGTCCTGCCGAGCGGGGGTTTCCCCACTTCGTGCCTTCGCCGGGCCGGGATCCCGGAGAGAGACGGAACGCTCCGGCGGATAGCCGCCACAAAGGACAGTTGCCATCCCCGTTGCCGGACAGCGGGACAGCCTGAACGGAAGCAAAAGGGGGAGGAGAGGAAAGGCAAGATCATCCATGGCGTCGAAATACTACGTGACGACGGCGATACCTTACGTGAACGCGGATCCGCATGTCGGCTTCGCGCTTGAGATCGTCCAGGCGGACGCTGTTGCCAGGTGGCACAGGATGCTCGGCAAGCGGGTCTATTTTCAGACCGGTTCCGACGAGAACAGCCTGAAGAATGTACAGGCCGCCGAGGCGCGCGGCATTCCCGTCAGGGAGCTGTGCGACGCCAACTCCGCCCGCTTCGCCGCGCTCAAACAGGCGCTCGATCTCTCCAATGACGCCTTCTTCAGGACCACCTCCGAACTCCATTTCCGCGGCGCCTCGAAGCTGTGGTCCATGTGCGATCCGGACGATCTGTACCGCAGGAGGTACCGCGGTTTCTACTGCGTGGGCTGCGAAACTTTCTACACTCCGAAGGACCTGGCGGACGGCAAGTGCCCGGAGCACAAGACGGAGCCGGAGGTCGTGGAGGAGGAGAATTATTTTTTCAGGCTGAGCAGATATCAGGACCGGCTCGAGCGCGCGATAGCGTCCGACGAATACCGCGTGGTGCCGGAAACGAGGAAGAACGAGATACTGTCGTTCATACGGATGGGGCTGGAGGATTTCAGCGTGTCGCGGTCGGCCGCCCGGGCCAGGAACTGGGGAATCCCGGTGCCGGGCGATCCGGGGCAGGTCATGTACGTGTGGTTCGATGCCCTCTCGAATTACGTGACGGGCTTGGGGTTCGCCGACGACTCGCCGTTTTTCGGGGAGATGTGGCCGGCCGACCTGCACGTTATAGGCAAGGGGATATTGCGGTTCCACGCAGCTTACTGGCCGGCGATGCTGATGTCGGCACGTCTGCCGCTCCCGAAGGCCCTGTTCGTGCACGGATACATAACGGTCAACGGCGAGAAGATAAGCAAATCGCTGGGCAACGTCATAGACCCGTTTTCGCTCGCCGACAGATACGGCGCTGATCCCCTGAGGTATTTTCTCCTGAGGAAGATACCGCCGTACGAGGATGGCGATTTCTCGATCGCGGCGCTGGAGTCCGCCTACGATACGGACTTGGCCAACGCGCTGGGCAACCTGATGGGCAGGATCACCAACATGGCGGAGCGATACGCGCCGGGAGGGGTCGAGGGGGCGGTCGCCCCGGAAGGGTTGTCGCCCGCAGAGAAGGTCGTGGCTGAGGCGATGGACAGGTACGATTTCCGGGCCGCGCTGGACGAGATATTCAGGTCGGTAGAGCGGTGCAACGTCTACATCGAGCAGACGAAGCCCTGGGCGCTCGCGAAGGATCCGGGGCGCGCATCCGAGTTGCGGGCGGTGCTTGGCGCGCTCCTCGCGGCCGGATCGTCCATAGCGCGGCTGCTCGGGCCGTTCCTTCCGGCGGCCTCCGGGAAAATCGGCGCGGCGCTGGCGGCCAGGCCCATAAGGAAGCTGCCGCCGCTGTTCCCGCGGCTCGGCAGGGGGGCATAACGCCGCGCGGCTGAGCGCGCTCCGGATGGATGCGCCGGAGGCGGGCCGGGTCGTTTCGACGGCGCCCTGCGGGGGAATCCGCGCGACGCGCGGGGATACGCCAGACCTCCCCTCCCGCCGGGGGGCCGCGATGGCGCGTCTCGAAAGCTTGGATCGCGCTGCGGGCGGGGAGAAGGGGGGGGACGGGGACGGGGACGGAGACGCCGGCGGAAGGGCGGAAGGAAGACTGCAGGCGCGTGGGATCAGCGGAGGCGGCCTGTAAGAGCCTGTCCGCAAACTTCCGCGGCGCCCGGGTTCCTGTGATGTCCGGGCCCGATCCGGCCGGAGGTTTCCGGACAGGCTCTGAAAAAAGCACATGCCGAAGCCCAGAATACCCGGAGCGCTGACGCCGGACCGCATCGGCGAGATACTGGCCGCGCCGTTCAAGCGCGTCTATGCCGTCGTCGGACCTGACGTTTTCCTCCGCGAAAGGGTGCTGGCCAAGCTCAGGGATGCCTTCCTGAAGGGCGAGGACACCTCGATCGCTTTCGTATCCTTCCGGGGACCGGCATCGCCGTCCGAGTCGGCTGCTCTCACGCCAGCCATGGTCCTCGACGAGGCAGAAACCCCCCCGCTGTTCAGCAGACGGAAGATGGTTGCGGTCCGCCGGTGCGATCTTTTCGTCAGGGAGAATGCCGCCGCTATCGCGCGCCGGATACCCCGCATTCCGGAAACATGCGTACTGGTGCTCGAAGGCGGCGCCATAGGGAGGCGGGGCGGAGGCGCCCGCGGGGGTGCGGGGAAGTCCGGCGGGGAGGAGTCGGATGAAAACAGAGAAGCCGGAGGCCGGCGCGGCGCTTCGGATCTGCTGGATGCGGTCAGCAAGCACGGCGCGATAATCGAGTGCGCCACTCCTTACGCGACGCTTTACGGCAGCCCGGCCGTCAGCGCGCGATCGGAGATGGGACGTCTTGTCGCCGAGATGGGACGGGAGCGCGGCCTGAAGCTGGGCGACGACGCGGTAGTGGCGCTTATAGAACTGGCGGGCGAGCGGCTGGCGGTGATCGAGAACGAGATCGAAAAGCTGCGCGTCCGCTTCGCCGCGCCGGGCCCGGAGCTGCCGCCCTCCGCCAGGCTGGAATCCGCCGGGCGATCAGCGGCGGGAACGGCCGCCGGCCGGGTATCCGGTACGGGAGCCGCCGCGGCATCGGGCGGCGCTCCTGGAGCCGCCCCGATCCGGATCTCCGGACGGGACGTGCACGAAACGTGCGCCGACGCCAGACAGCTCCATGTATTCGCGCTTGCCGATCTTATCGCCGCCAGGGATCGCGTCCGCTCGCTCGATGCCCTGGCGCGGCTGTTCGAATTCGGCGCCGCCGATCCGTACTCCGGCGGCAAGGCGGTACGGGACGATAAGACGATCGCGATCCTGTTCCTCAGCGCGATGTTCAGGACGCTGGGGAAAATAGAGGCCGGCAGGGCCAGGCTGGATGCGGGAGGCAGCTTCGCGGAGGCGGGCAGGGCGATGGGGGCATGGGCCGGACGCGAAGAGGCGGCCGGCAGAAACGCGGCCCTGTGGGAAAAAGAGGACATTTCCGCCGCCTGCGAGACGCTCCTCCGCGCCGACCTCGATCTTAAACTCTCCCGCGCTTCCGCGCAGGAAATACTGGAGCGTCTGATATTCGAAATCTGCCCCTCGCGCCAGGCTCCGGCCCGGCGTTAGCGCCAAACGGCTTTATCCGGACGTCAGCCCGTCCCCGTCCGGAAAGGGACTTCCCGGGCATCGTGATGTCTGACCGCCCCTTTCAGGCTCCTTGACAAAAGCGCCGGGGATGTATACGGTCACGATGCACCGGAAAGAGCCGGCGGTGGGGAAAGGTAGCGACGGACGGAATACTGTCCGATGCGCTGGAGCTGCCCATGCTGCGCGAGGAACTTTTCCGCGTTCTCAAATTCCTGGGCGTGCTGGTGGCGATAATCGTGGTCGAGCAGTTCGCCAAGCGGATGACCCGGGTCGAAATCGCCGGTGACAACGAATCCATGGCCCCCGCTTTCCCTCCAGGCAAATATCGTATCGTCCGCGATATCAGGTCGGCGGACGACCTGAAGCCCGGCGACGTGGTGGCGTATTTCCCGCCGGCGCGACCGTCCGAGGCGATTGTGGCGCGGGTGGTAGCGAAGGCAGGCCAGGAGGTCGAGTCCGACGGTAAGGAACTCAGGGTAGACGGCAGGGAATTTTCCCATCCGGGGGCGAAGATAAATGTGGCGAAGCGCAAAATTTCCCCGACGCGCGTTCCGGGAGGGTGCGTTTTTCTGCTGACCGACAATCCCTCCGGCGCGGTGGAGATGGAATGCCAGGGGGTCGTGCCGTTGCGCCACATATGGGGCAGACTCAAAGGGTAAGGCGCCCGCGGGGCGGCGGGGCGATACCGGGCGCGTCGCGGGACGGACAGGACCGGGGACGCCGATGAGAGTCGGTTCGGTAGACATTTCCTGGCGGGCCGCAGCCTTCGCGGCGGCCATCCTGGCCGCGGCGATCGTTGACCTGAAGCTCTTTTTCGACGGGTCGCGGAAGCGCGCGGAGGGTTTTCTGGGAGAGCGCGCATGGCGCGCGACGCTCGACGGTTCGCCCTCCGGCATGGCCGCCGCTGCCGAATATGCCGGGAAGCTGGTGGAGATACGGCCGGAGAGTTTTGAGGTCCGCTGGCTTCAGGCCGGGGCGCTGCTCGCGGCAGGCGACCACGCGGAGGCTGAGCGCGCCTACGCGAAGATGCTCGATATGCCCGGTCTGACCAGACGCCAGAAGGCGATGGCGTGGGTCGGCAGGGGGGGCGCGGCGTTCGCGGGCGCGAGCGGGCGGAACATCGAGAAGGGCCGGAAGACGGCGCGCGAAGCCTTCGAGAAGGCCCTTGCCGAAGACCCCTCCTGCGCCGAGGCATCTGCCAATCTGGGGCTTCTACTGCTTCATGAAGAAGACGATACCGCAAGCGCCGAGCGCGCCGTGAAGCTTCTCGAAGGGGCGGCCGCCTGCCCGCCCGGCAGGGAAGCCGCGCGGCAGGTATACAACGGCCTGGCCGTGGCGCTGGCCAGAGTCGGACGCGTATCGGAAGCCGACAGATATTTCCAGATGGCGATGGATGCCAGCCCGAAGTGGCAGGTCCCGGTCGAAAACAGGAAGGTCACGGCTGTCGCGAGCCTTCCCGACCCGAACGTGGACGACAAGGCAAGGCTCGAGATGCTGGAGAGGCTTGAGGCGAAATGGCCCAGATTCGGCGCCTACGAGGTCAGGGCGCTGAATGCCGCCGGCGTCGGCTGGCACCTGCGGCGCAAGGCCGTCGGGCCTGAAGAATATGCCGCCGCGGCCGCGCCGAAGGCTGTCCGGTACCTGACCAAAGCCTGGGAGATGAAACCCGGCGACTCTGACGCGGCGATGAACCTGATCGCCGTGTACGAGCAGCTTTTCGCGGATGCTCTGGAGCAGAACAGGATATCCGCGCCTGATATGGCGGCCGATGCCGGACCGGCCGGCCCCTTCGGGCGGCCGGCGTCGGAGGACGGCGCCGGTTCCGCGCCGGTCCTGGACGCCAAGGCGGCCTCGAAGCTCGGCGCTTTGCTCACGCAAATGGAAACCCAGTTTTCAAAGCTCTACCGGACCAGGGAAACGGACAAAAAGCTGCGGGTCGAACTGGCCCTCAGGATCGCGCTCTGTCACCGGTGGCGCGCCGCCCTCGGCCTGGCTCCCAGGGGCGCCAGCCTGGAGGCGGCGCTGGCGGTCCTGGGCGAGGCTGCCGCGATCGCGCCGGACGATCCCCGCCTGCTGCGCGCCTCCGCTCACATCAAATGCGTTCTCGGAAAATACGCGGAAGCCGCCGGGGAACTGAAAAAATACCGCGAGGCAGGAGCGATCGCCGGGGAGGATCAAAAGGCTCTCGATGCCATGATGGAGGCGATCGGGCGCCCGCCGGATATCCTGTGGATAAGGCCGGTGGGCGGGAGGTGGTGGGGCAGCAGGCCGGTACTGTCCGCCTCGATCGCCGTCCGCTCGTGCCCCATCCCGCCACGGGAGGCGGACTGCAGCGTGACCATTAACGGCGCGGCCGCGCAGCACAGGCTCGTCGGCACCGAAATCGTATGCCTGTCGGGTCCGGAGGACCTGAAGGGGGAGGCGGCTATAAAGTTCGCGGCGAAAGACGCCCTGGGCAATTCCGTCGAGCGCCAGGTCGTCCTCAGCCCGGACGGAGAACCGCCCGTACTGTCATGCTCCCCGGGCGACGGCGCCATGGTTGACGGCCCGCGGCCGGCGTTCGAGTTTTCCATAAGCGACGCCGGGTCGGGTGTGGACTTCAAGTCGGTCAACCTGAAGCTGACGTCCGCATCCGACGCCCCGGCCGTAAATCTGTCGGTAATAGTGGCCGGCAGGTACAAGTTCAAATTCGGCGAGACGGGATCGGAGATGCTTATGACGGAGAAATTCAGAATATCGCCGCCGGTGGATCTGGCGAAGGGCAAGTACAAGTGGACGCTTCAAGCATCGGACGCCAGCGGCAATACGAGCTCGCTGGAGGCGGGGTTCGAGGTCAGATGATCCGGACGACGGACGCCTGATCTTCCCATGCGGTTTCCGCGCGGAGGAGCGGGCCGCGCGTCCGGGGGAAGCGGAGAAACGGAGCCGGGCGAATGGATTGTCCCAGCTGCGGGATGAATATACCCATCCGGCGCAGTTACTGCCCTCACTGCGGCTACAAGGTCGAGGTGCAGTTCGACCAGATCGCCGCGTCCGTACACGAGGATGCCGCGGCCCGTAGAGGAAAGCAGATCGAACTGTACCTGCAGTTCGCCCTGGCGATCGTAATACTGGCCGGCGTCATCATATGGTGCGTGAACGACTATTTCGAGGGTCAGGTCAGGTTCGACGGCGAGCTGACGCCCTATGTGCAGGCTCCGCCCGCCGCCGTGCCGCCGCTCAAGCCTCCTGCATCTGCCTACAGCGACCCCTTCCGATTCAGGCCGTTCGGGGAGGCGCCGGTCCGGGGATTCGGTCACAGGCAGGAGCCTTTCCGCTCGCAGTTGCGAAACGCCAACGGCGGCGACGCCAACACGGAGAGGGCAGTCTCGCAGGCGCTGGCGTTTCTGAGCAGGAAACAGAACGCCGACGGTTCGTGGCCCGTCAGCGCCAGGGAACTGCCGCTGGAGAAAGACCAGGACAAAACCACCGCGACCCAGTGGGGCCGGGTGGGGGTCAGCGCGCTGGCGCTCCTGGCTTTCCTCGGCGATGGCCACTCGTGGCTCCCCGACGCCGCGGGGGTCGAAAAAAGCAGGTACAGGGATACCGTAAGGAAGGGGGTCGCCTTCCTCCTGGGCGAGCAGGACAAAACCTCCGGTCTCGTCGGACCGAAAGAAGGAAACTTCATGTATAACCACGGCATGGCGACGCTCGCCCTTGCCGAGGCTTACGGTATGACGGGCGATCCGGTCGTGGGCGAGAGCGCGAGGAAGGCCGTCGAATACAGCCTCCGCTTCCAGCGCGAAAAGGGCGGCTGGGACTATACCGACAGGGCCGGCCTGCGGGTGGACTCCTCAGTCACGGCCTGGCACGTCCAGGCGCTGATCGCCGCCCGCCAGGCGGGAATACATGTCCCACAGTCCGCTCTCGACAGGGCCAGGAAATGGTTCCTCGACGCGACCGACGACAGGGGCGTCGTAGCGTACGATTCCAACTTCGACCGCCAGATATTCCCCTCCATGCTCGGCGTATCTCTGATGATACGCCAGATGCTCGGCGATCACATAACGGCCCCGAAAATGCGCGACACGCGGGAAAAGCTGAGCGCCTACCTCCCGAAGATTGATAAAGCCTGGGGAGACTCGTGGAAGGCGAAAGACAAGCAGGATATGGAAAAAAGGGCGGTCGCTTTCGATCCGTATCGCTGGTACTTCGCGATCTACGGGCAGTTCATGGCCGGCGGCACGGAGTGGGCCGAATGGAACAGGACGCTCAAGGACGCCCTCGTCTCGCTCCAGTGCAAGGACGGCTCGTTCAAGCCGAACGACGCATGGAGCGGCTACGGCGGTATCG
>JAOACM010000375.1 GCA_026417845.1 Planctomycetota bacterium
AACCGCTACATCTTGCTGGCGGTCATGACCGTGATCGTCCTCCTCGTGGCGCTCGGGGCGCAGAACAAGCTCGGCATGTCCCCCCGGGAAATGACGTGGAGCGAATTCAGGAAGGAGGTGGAGGCCGGGCACGTACAGAAGGTCAGGATATCAGGCCGCGAGTATTATGTCGAGATGAAGGAAGGGACCGCGGGGCCGAGGAAGTATGTGGTTATCGGCGACGAGAAACTGAGCGACGCCGACCGGGCGCTCCTGAACGAAAAGGGCGTCGAATACTCCTACGAACAGCAATCCCAGGTGGTCGGCCTGTTGCTGCAATTCCTTCCCTGGGCCATCCTGATAGGCCTGCTGTGGTATCTGTTCCTGCGGCAGCTCCGCGGGACTTCCGGGCCCGGCGGAGTCTTCTCGTTCGGGAAATCCCGGGCCACGCTGGTGACCAAGGAGCGCACGAAGAAGACCTTCAAGGACGTGGCGGGCATAGACGAGGCGCGCGAGGAGGTCGAGGAGATCATCGGCTTCCTCAGAAACCCCAAGAAATACCAGCGGCTCGGCGGGCGCATCCCGAAGGGCGTGCTCCTCATAGGTCCGCCGGGCACGGGGAAGACGCTCCTGGCCAAGGCGATAGCGGGGGAGGCGGACGTGCCGTTTTTCTCCATATCCGGCTCGGACTTCGTGGAATTGTTCGTCGGCGTGGGCGCCAGCCGCGTCAGGGACCTTTTCCAGCAGGCCAAGGAGAACAGCCCGTGCATCATATTCCTGGACGAGATTGACGCGGTCGGGCGCCGCCGCGGGACGGGACTGGGCGGCGGACACGACGAGAGGGAACAGACGCTCAACGAGATACTCGTCCAGATGGACGGCTTCGAGTCGGACGACAAGGTAATCGTGATGGCGGCCACGAACCGTCCGGACGTGCTGGATCCGGCGCTGCTGAGGCCAGGGCGTTTCGACAGGCACATCTACGTGGACCTGCCGGACATCAAGGGGCGGGAGGAGATATTGCGCGTACACGCCAAAAAGGTAAGACTCGCCCCGGACGTGGACCTGTCGGTCATCGCCAAGGCCACTCCGATGTTCAGCGGCGCCGACCTGGAGAACCTCATAAACGAGGCCGCCCTCTCCGCCGTCAGGAAGGACAAGGATGCGGTGGACCTGCAGGACCTCGAGGAGGCGAGGGACAAGGTCATCTGGGGCAAGGCCAAGAAGAGCCGGGTGGTGGCCGAGGAGGACAGATGGGCGACGGCCTACCACGAGGGCGGCCATGCCCTGGTGGCGTATTTCACTCCAGCCGTGGACAAGCCCCACAAGGTCACGATCATCCCGCGGGGCCCCACGCTTGGCGCCACGAGCTTCCTCCCCGAAAAGGACGTGTACACGTATACGCGCAAAAAGCTGCTGGGTCAGATCAAGGTGGCTTTCGGAGGACGCATCGCCGAAGAGATGTTTACCGGCGACATATCCACCGGCGCGAGGAATGACATCGAGCAGGCCACGAAGATAGCCAGGAGCATGGTGTGCGAATGGGGCATGTCGGAGAGACTCGGTCCGATCAGGTTCGGCGCCGAGGAGGAGACGCTGTTCCTCGGCCGCGAGGTGACAAGGACCCATGACCACAGCGAAGAGACCGCCCGGCAGATAGACGAGGAGGTCAGGAATATCGTCAAGACGTGTTATGATGAAGCGAAGGCGCTGCTCGACGAACACAAGGACAAGGTGGAGCGGCTCGCGAAGGCGCTCATGGAGTATGAAGTCCTGTCCAGGGAGGAGCTGGATCAGATCGTTCAGTATGGCGAAATCAGGAAGCCCGCCCACGGAAGCGCCGCGAGGGCCGGGGGGGAAAAGAGCCATGCGGTGAAGAAGAAAAAGAGCGAGGTCGTCGCGCCGGGCGGGACAGATGTAGCGCCGAAGCCGGGGACGGAACCGGCGACGGGTTGAGGTTGAGCGCGCCCGCCCGTCCGGAGGGCGCGTCTCCCAATGGGCCGCTCTCAAGATCGTCCGCGATGCTCCTTCGGCGGCAGGATTCTGCAGGAAGGCCGCCGGGCGGCGCTTCCCGCGCGGGTCCGACGGTACGGACCGCCCCGACGTCCCGGCGGCGGAAATCCGGCGGAATCCGGGAGAAAATGACGGTGAGCACAATAGCTTTCTCGACCGCGGGGCTCAGGGCCCGCGTGCTGGCTTCGGTGAACAGTCCGCTCCCGCTGCTGACGGTCCTCGTCGAGCCGCTTTCCCAGCAGGAGTGCCGGCATGTGACGGCGCTGCTGGCGAGATTTCACCAGTTCCGGATAGTGGGGTGGGCATCGGACGAGAGGAGCGAGAAGTGGGGCGTGATACTCAGCGGCGCTCCCGGCGATCTGTCGGACGTGGAGTTCTTTCTGACCCGCAGAGTCTTTTCCAATACGAAGGTCCGCTCCATAGCTGCGTGCAGGGAGATACAGGCCGCGGCCAAGGGCTATCTGCGGGAACGGTTCCTTCTGCGCCTGCCGCGCGGCCGCGAGCTGGCGATAGGCCCCGGAACCTCGGTAATGGGCGTCCTGAACGTGACCCCCGATTCGTTTTCGGATGGCGGTCGCTATATGGATCCGGACCGCGCCATCGAGCACGGACTGGCCATGGCGGCGGAAGGGGCCGACATCCTGGATATCGGCGCGGAATCCACCCGTCCCGGGACGAAGCCCGTCCCGCCGGACGAACAGTGGCGCCGCCTGGAGCCGGTGATATCCGGCATCCGCGCCGCGGCGAAGGATATCCCCATATCCGTGGATACTTCTTCCGCTGCGGTCGCTGAAAGGGCGCTTGAGGCCGGCGCGGACATCGTGAACGACGTGACCGCCATGCGGGGAGACGAGAGGATGGCCGCTCTCGTCTCTTCCGCGAAAGTCCCGATCGTCCTGATGCACATGCAGGGCACGCCGGAGACCATGCAGATCGCGCCGTCTTACGCGGAGGTCGTCTCGGAGATAGATGCGTTCTTCCGCGAGAGGCTCGCGGCGGCCGCGAAGGCCGGGATAGATCCCGAGCAGACGATACTGGATCCGGGCTTCGGATTCGGCAAGACGGTCGCCCACAACCTGGAGATACTCCGCCGCCTCCACGAGCTCAAGTCCCTGGGCAGGCCGTTGCTGGTGGGAGTAAGCCGCAAGTCTTTCCTCGGAAAGATAACTGGTATCGAACCGCCGTCCGCGAGGACGATCGAATCGCTTATCGCCGGTGCGCTGGCCGCCTTTTGCGGAGCCTCGATAATACGCGCTCACGATGTGGCCGGTCACGTCAGGGCCCTCAAGGTGGCGCGGTCGGTCGCCACCGGCATGCCGGTTTCAGAGATACCGGCCGAATCTTCCAGATCGCCGATCGCGGCCGTCCCGGCGGCGCCACCCGATCTGAGCGCGCCTTTTTTCTTCGAGGACGGAGATGACGAAGGGGAAGAAGACGGCGAGCCCGAACCGTCGGATGACGAGGAAGGCGATGAGGAGGACGGCAGGGCGTGAGGCGGGGCGGGGTGCGCGACCAGATTGCGGCGCCCCCGCGACGGCATATGGGTAGCGCCAGGATTCCAGAATCCGGCGCCGGTCGCATCCTTGCCTCCAGCCTCCCTGCCAACAGCAGGAAAGACGGCCGGGACAGGCCCGCCACTGCAGACCGCCCGGCGGTTATCCGGCCATCATTCAGAACCTGTCCGGAAACTCCCCGCCGGCGTGGGGGAACACTGAGCGCATAAGCTACGCGCCGGACATTTCCGGACAGGTTATAAAAAGAGAGACGCCGTGGGAGACAGGAAAGCGACGGAAGGCTGCGGCTGCGGCCAGGTGGTATTCGACCTGACCGGCAGGGCGGCGGGCTCGCGCCTGTGGTGCCCCTGGTGCGGCAGGCGCTACCGGCTGGGCGAAGGCGGCGTCCTCTCGCTCGAAGGGCATTCCCCGTTGGACGGGGAGGCGGAGGGGCGGAGCGGCGCCGGGAGGAACGGAGACGGGCCGGATGGCGTTGTGGTTTCTTACGATGGCGATGAAAGGTCCGGCGCCGCGGGGTCGAGGCCGGCGGGGATTCCGGCGGGCGGGGATCATCCGCCCGGGGAGGACCGGGACGGCGGCGCTGGCCGCGATGCCGGCCCGGACGCTGGGATCGGACCGGGTCGGCGGGTCGTCGCGGATCGCCGATCGGACGCGCCCGGCCCGACCGGAAAGGCATCCGGTCGCCGCCCGTCGCATGTGGAGACCCGCATGCGGCGCATGGGTCTCGAAATAAAACCTCTCAGGATAATAAGGTGGGTTTTCCTCGGAGGCGCCGCCATATACCTTCTGTCGCTCCTGTTCCTGGCCGCGATGGGCGAGGTGGAGCTGGAGCTGCGGGACCTGAACCTGTTCGGCTTCCGCATCAGCGGGAAGAACCCCGTCCTCTGGATAACGGCCGCGGCTTTCTTCGCCCTGCTGTCGCTGGCGGCGTGGGCGGCGCACACGTATTTCTTTGTATACCGCAGGCGCGTGAAGGAAGCCGGAGCGGACAAGGCCCCCCGCGCATCCGGGTCCTCTGAAGCCGCTCCGTCCGGTCCTCCGGACGCGGATGCGCCGGGCGGGGAGGGAGGAGTCGCCGGGCTGTGAGGGTCATTGTCGCTCCCGCATCGTTCAAAGGGTCGCTGAGCGCCTTCGCGGCCGCCTCGGCCATCGCCGAAGGCCTGAAATCGGCCAGACCCGGGTGGGAAACGGTCGCGATGCCCGTCGCCGACGGAGGGGAGGGCATGGTGGACTGCCTGGCGGCGGCGATAGGCGGGG
>JAOACM010000376.1 GCA_026417845.1 Planctomycetota bacterium
AGATGTGTATAAGAGACAGCTCCAGGGGGAGATCGATGAGGCGAACAACTCCCGCTCGGTCAGGATCAATATACTCGACGAACAGGCCCGCGTACTGCTGGTGGCCGGCGGACCCACCTTCGAATACCGGATGGTACGGACATTGCTGACCAGGGATAAGACGGTAAACGTAAGCTGCTGGCTTCAGACGGCCGATCCCGATTTCGTACAGGAAGGAGATACCCCGATAAACAGGCTGCCTGACAAGTACGCCGATCTGTGCAGTTACGACGCCGTCCTGATGTTCGATCCCAACCCTGACGAATTCGACGAACAATGGATCGAGATGCTGACCAGATTCGCAGGCGAGCACGGGGGCGGCGTGCTGTGGATGGCCGGCAACAAGCACATGGCGAGGTTCCTGACGGCGGCCAGGACACGCGGGATACGCGAGCTGCTTCCGGTTGTCTTCAGCCCCGGCGACGAGACGCTGATGGCAGACCCCGGCGGTCTTTACAGGACCGAGTGGCCGCTCAAGGTTACCGCCGAGGGTCTGGACCATGCCATACTCAGGCACGACCCGGACCCCGAACGCAACCGGCGCATATGGGAGAGCCTGCCGGGGATATTCTGGAGCGCGCCCGTGACCGAGCCGAAACCCGGCGCCACCGTACTTGCCGTGCACGGCGATCCCCGCCAGCGGGTCAGGAACCGTCCCCGCCCTCTGCTGACGGCCGGATTCTACGGACCCGGCAGGGTCGTCTTCATGGCCTTTGACGGCACATGGCGGTGGCGGGCAGCCGGCGAAAAGTACTTCGACAGGTACTGGATACAGGCCGTCAGGTACCTTGTCGAGGGACGGCTGATGGGCGCCAGGAAACGGGGCATCGTGATGACCGACAGGGACAATTATTCCCTGGGAGAGCGGATATCCGTGACGGCCAGGCTGTCCGACCGCCACATGGCTCCGCTCTCGGTTCCGACGGTCAGGGCGCTGGTCGAGACGCCCGGTCTGCCGCAGGCTACGCTCGATCTGAAGGCCGTGGCCGGCAGGGCGGGATACTATGAAGGGTCGTTCATCCCGTCCGGCGTCGGCGCGATCTCGATATCTGTACCGCTCGAGGGGGACAGGCCGGGCGAGGAGATGAAGGCGGCGAAGCAGGTGCGCGTCGAGCCGCCGCGGCTCGAATTCGCCGACTCCAGGCTCGACAAAGCGACGCTCAGGGAGCTGGCCGGGAGGTCCGGCGGCGGATACTTCGAGGTTGACGAGATCGGCCGCATACCGGACGCGATACCGATGCGGCGCCAGAGCGCGGTTGTGGCCGGCAAACCCATCGAGCTCTGGGACAGGTGGGCGCTGTTGCTCGCGGTGGCCGCGCTGTTGACCGTGGAGTGGGCGCTGCGGAAGCGGTACCGCCTGATATGAGGGCGCCCGGCACGGCGGATATACGCTGCGCGGAACCGTCCCCGGCGTTGCCGCTCCGACCGCGCGGCGCGGTCCCGCGGAGGGCTGTGTGCCCGCGGCACCGGGGGGGCGCCGGCCGGATCCTGGCGCGGGACGGACGGAGCCGCCGTGGGTGCGGTCGCCTGACTTGCGAAGGAGGCGGGTGACATGGAGGGGACCGGCGCGGCGCTCGATATGAAATCGCGGCCGCGGCTGCCGGAGGAGCTTGAGCGGAACATCGGGGCGCTGGCCTCGGCGATCCGCTTCCGCGTCGCGATGTCGCGCCTGAGCAGTCTGGCGGTTGCGCTCGCGGCCTTTTTCTTCTGCGACCTCGCCCTGGACAGGTTCTTCCGCTTCGACCGTCCCCAGCGCGCCCTGATCCTCGCCACGTCGCTTGCCGCTCTCGCGCGGTACGTATATGTCCGTTTCGTCCGATCGGGAGTATGGCGCCCCGATGCGGAAAGTCTCAGCCTCGAGATCGAAAAACGCGATCCTGGATTCCAGAGCGCGCTGATAAGCGCCGTACAGTTCTGCAGGGTCGGTCCGGATATGGCGCGGGCGTCAAACGTGTCCATCCGGATGATGGAGGAGACCGTGCGCCAGGCGGCAGGAGCCGTTTCCGGACGCCACCTGACCGATATGCTCGATCCCGGCCGCTTCCGCCGCCACCTGCTTGCCGGCGGGGCATCGCTGGGCCTGATCCTCGCGTTCTCCGCCGCGTTTCCTTCCGTAGCGGGCATCTGGTTTCTCCGCAATGTACTGCTCTCGACGGCCGACTGGCCGCGGCGGTGCCGCCTCCAGGTGATGGGAGTCGAAGGCAACGCACTGAAAGTTCCGAGGGGAGATGACCTGTCGGTCGTCGTCAGAGCGGATCCTTCCGGCGAAATGCCGGAGCACGTGTTCGTGCGTTACCGGTCGGCATCGTCGTGGTCGTGGGGAGAGATGCAGATGACGCGGGCGGGGGAGGGCGAGTATGTTGCGGAGTTCAAGGGCGTGATGGAACCGTTCCGGTTCTACGCCTGCGGCGGAGACGGTATCACGCCGGAATGTCCGGTCGAGGTGGTCGAGCGCCCGGCGCTGAAATGCCTCCGACTGACCGCGTTCCCTCCCGCGTATACCGGCAGGCCGCCGATGGAGATGGCGATGGGGGAGAGCGTTTTCCATATCCCGGCCGGGAGCGGACTCAGGATCGCCGGCTCGGCCAGCAAACCGCTCAGATCGGCCGCGCTCCGCCTCGGCGGGAAGGACCTGACCGCCATGAGCCTTTCCGGCGTCATGGACGTGTCGGCGGAGATCGCTCCCGACGACCTCGCCTCCGGAACCTGCGAGATCGCCTTGAAGGACGAGGATGGCCTGGAGGCGAAACCGCGCCCGAGGTTCGCTCTTAAGATCGTGCCAGACAGGGCGCCGGCTGTGCGCGTCGCTATGAACGGTATAGGCGACATGGTGACTCCCGAAGCCTCGATACCGCTCGAAATCGAGATCAGGGATGACTATGGTGTCGCCTCCTGTCATGTCGTCTACTTTGCCCCGTCGGCGGAATCGCCGCCGCGGACGCTGGCGGCGGTCGAGAAGTTCCCTCCGGGGAAGACTGAGGTCGGGAGGTTCGAGTACCGGCTCGATGTCGAGCCGCTGAAGCTTCAGCCGGGGGCACACCTGGCCTTCCGCATCGAGGCCAGGGATAACGATTCGCTGCGGGGGCCCAACGTGGGGATGTCGAATTCGTTCTCTCTGAAGGTCGTTTCACCGGACGAGCTGCTGAGCGAGATGATACGCCGGGAGCAGGAGCAGCGGCAGGAGTTCGAGAGGCTGATCGCAGACCAGAAGGCGTGCCGGGACTCCGTCGCGGCGGTCGCGGAAAGGCCCGTCTCCGGGGGAAGTCCGCCTCCGGGCGCCAGCCAGGACATGCTCGCCGGCGAAAGGCGGCAGCGGCAGCTCGCGCGCCGGGCCGATGCCGTCGCCGGACAGTTCGCCCGCATACTGGCCGAGATGGAAAACAACAAGCTCGCCACCGATCTGATCAGGCGACGCCTCAAAAGCGGTATAATCGGTCCGCTCCGCGAGCTCGCCGCCGGTCCCATGACGGGCGCCGCCGACAGGCTCGATGCCGCCCGCAGATCGGCGGCTGATCCGAAGACCGGTCCCGCCGCGTTGAAATCGGCCGTCGAGCTCCAGGATCGCTCCCTCGAACGCATGCGCGAAATCCTCAAGCAGATGCTGAAATGGGAAGGCTACCACGAGGCGGTCAACATGCTGCGGGACGTAATGAAGCTTCAGGAAGACGTGCGCAAGGAAACGATCGAGGAGCACAAACGCAGGATAAGAAAGATGTTCGAATGATGCCGCGGTGCAGGCGTTCCGCCTGAAGGGATTCGCCCGTTGGGCGACAGCGGCGCGTAGAGGAAACGCGGCCGCCGAATATAGGCCGGGGAATACCGGCGCGACGGGCCGGAAGGTGGCGCGGGGCGGGATTCCGGCATTTTCGCGGGAGCGGCCGGGGCCGTTCGGGCATCTATAAATCCGGGGGCGCGCGGCCGGCCGGCGGCGGAAGGAGGCGGCGCGCTCCGGCGGGCTGGTGCCCGCCTCCGGCGTCGCTGCGGCGCCCGGCCCCGGACGCCAGGCGCCGGTCGCGTCCGGACACGAAACGCGGACGCCTCGTATAGTCCGGAATGGAATCCGGACGCCGTCGCGCGCGGAGGCATACGGATCGGGGGACGGGAAACATGAGACCGAAAGCGCTGTTGATGGCGGCGATGCTGGCCGCCGGATCGCTTCTTCCGCACGGCGCGGCGATCCCCGGCGAGGGGCAGACTCCCCAGCCCCAGCAGGAGGGCAGGAGTCCGCTAGCCGCGCGCCAGGAAAACGTGGCGAACAAGATGTCGGACCTGGATGCGCGAATGGCCCGCCTGGCTGATATCCTTAAGCGCACCGAGCCGGAGCACGCCGCCAGGCTGGTGGAAGGCGTCAGGGTTTCGCGCGAGGCCATGATACGCGGCAGGATGGAACGTATATGCAAGGCCATCGAAAAGGGATATCTGTCGGAGGCGGGCGACGAACAGGACAGAGTCATCGGGGATTTGAAGAAGCTCCTGGAAATACTGACCGAGGACAAGTCGGAGATGGACAGGCTCAGGGAGGAGATAAGGCGCCTGGAGGATTGGCTCAGGAAAGTGCAGAACCTGGCGACCGAGGAAAAAATTCAGAAAAGGGAAACGGATAAGGTCTCAGACCCCCAGGCCGCCATCAGGGACATTGACGCGAA
>JAOACM010000377.1 GCA_026417845.1 Planctomycetota bacterium
GTGCAGGGCCGGGAGGCGGTNGATGCCATAGGAAGTTGCCGGACTGACGCATTCGACAGGCCGCTGGAGGAGCAGAAGATCGAAAGCGCCTCGGTGCTCAAAAAACGCGAGCATGAATACAAGGTCAAAAAGATCGAGTAGCCCGCCGGAGATTCTGCCGCTGAGCGCAGCCGGCACGGCGGGTATCTTCGAAAGGCAACGGAAAAGACAAGGAGCTGGCGAACATGGAAAATCCGCAGGTGTTGCTGAGGACCACCGCCGGAGACATCGTGATCGAACTGTTCGAATCGGCGGCGCCGAATACGGTGGCCAATTTCGTCGAGCTTGTGGAGAAAGGTTTTTATAACGGCGTGATATTCCACAGGGTCATCAGGGATTTCATGATCCAGGGCGGCGACCCTACCGGGACCGGCCGCGGGGGACCGGGCTATCGGTTCGCTGACGAGTTCGACAACAACCCGTACCGGGTCGAATACATGTCGGTCGCGATGGCCAACGCCGGGCCGAACACTAACGGGTCCCAGTTCTTCATCGTCACCAGGCGCGACGGTTGCTCCTGGCTCGACGGCAAGCATACTGTATTCGGCAGGGTGGTTGAAGGCGAGAAGGCCGTGCTGGCGATAGAAGGATGCCGGGTCGGGGCCGGGGACAGGCCGGTAGAACCGCAGAAGATAATCGAGGCCTCCGTGCTCCGGAAGAATTCCCATCCCTACAAGGTGCGGACGCTCTGATGGCTATCAGAACGGCGGTCATAGGTGCGGGCAGGATAGGTTCCGCTCATGCGAAGATATACGCCTCGCTTCAGGACGTCCGGCTCGTCGCCATTGCCGATCCGGCGGAAAAAGCGCGGAGGCTGGCCGGCGAGCTCGGCTGCGCCGCGACGGACGATTACCGGTCGCTCGCCGGCGAGGTTGATGCCGTTTCGGTGGCGGTTCCGACGAGTCTGCATGCGGAGGTCGCCGGGTTCTTCCTGGATCGCGGAGTGCACTGTCTGGTGGAGAAGCCGCTCGCGCGTTCGTCGGTCGAGGCGCGCCGGCTGACCGACCTCGCTGTTGCGCGTGGGGTTAAGCTCCAAGTTGGCCATGTAGAACGCTTCAACGCGGCGGTGGTAGAGGCCGCGAAGCACATAGCTGATCCGCTCTATATCGAGGCGAGCCGCGTAAGCCCGTTCCCGTTCCGGTCTGCTGATGTGAGCGTGATAATGGATATGATGATCCACGACATAGACCTCATATTGCACCTGGTAGGGTCGGAGGTTTCGGAGGTGAGGGCTTCGGGCGCCCCGATATTGTCCGACAAGGAGGACATCGCATCGGCGCGGATCGAGTTTGCCTCCGGAGCCGTCGCCAGCGTGACGGCCAGCCGCGTGGCGTTCAAGACCGAGCGGAAGATGCGGGTCTTTTCACGCGGCGGCTACGTCTCGGTGGACCTGCTCAACCGGACCGTCACACTGGCCAGGAAGCGGGAGGCGCTCGCCTTCGGGAAGATCAGGATATCGGACCTGAAGCCGGAGGATGTCGGTCCCGACCCGCTCGCCTTCGCGTTGAAGAATCTGATCGAGGTCGAAGAGATAGTATGTCCGGCCGGGAATGCACTGAAGGAAGAGATCGAATCGTTCGTCTCGTGCGTCAGGAGCGGTTCGACACCGCTGGTGACCGGCCGGCACGGAGTCCTGGCGGTGGAGACGGCGGAGAGGATACTGGCGGCGGCCGGACGCAGGCCCGGCGGAGACGCAAAGGTATGATCGTCGCGATAGACGGACCGGCCGGCTCCGGCAAAAGCACGGCAGCGCGCAACCTTGCCGGAAGGCTCGGCCTTACCTACATAAACACCGGCGCCATGTATCGGGCGGTGGCGCTGCTGGCCGTCGAGGCGGGACTGGATCTCGAGGACGAGGATGGCATTGTCCGGATAGCGCGGTCGCTGGACATCCGTTTCGAGCAGGACCGGGACGAGCCGCGCTATATCGTCCATGGGAAGGACAGGACGGCGGACCTGTTTTCCGTCGGACTCACAAGCAGGCTCGAACCGGTGGTCAACTCGCCCAGGGTCCGCGCGGCGCTCGTGGATAAGATGCGCGAGATGGCCGCGCGTGCCGCGGCATCGGCCGGTACGGACCGGGACGGCGGGGTGGTCATGGAGGGACGCGACATAGGGACGGTCGTGTTCCCGGACGCCGATTGCAAGTTTTACCTCCACGCCGATCTGGCCGAAAGGGCCAGGCGCAGGGCCTCCGAGCTGGCCGGGCGCGGCGAAAGGGTGGACATCGCGGAGATCGAAAGACAGATAGAGGCCAGGGACGAGATAGACCGCCGGCGCGAAACCGGGCCTCTCAAAAAGGCTGAGGACGCCATAGATGTGGACACCAGCCGCTTGTCTCCGGAAGAGACGCTGGAGACCCTTATCGCTCACATCATGCGCCGGAAGAGGACGGGGCGGTGAAGAGGGCCGGCTTCGATGGCGGATGCCGTTCCCGACGATATGAGAAGCGCTCCCGGTGTGGGCGGGCCAGACCGGGAGGAGTCGGGTCCGCCTTGCGGGAACTGCGGGACGGGAGTGAATCCTCCCGGATCGGGAGCGGATCGGCGCGAAAGCGGAGCGCCCTTGGAGCTTACCCAAAAACCTCCGGCCGGATCCTGCGGAGCGTTGCGGGAAACCGGACGCCGGGGGGAGTTTCTGGATGGGGCCTCAGCGGCCGGAGGAGCGTCCGGAAAGGTGGGGTTGTCTCCGCAGCCGGGGCCTGATCGCGGATCGCCCGGGACGCCGCTCCCTGACAAACTGTGCGCCGGCACGGAGGACAGAACGCGTCTGGCGGGCGGCGGCGCCCTGCGGCGCGGGGTATTTCAGAGGGCGTTCTACCGGTTTTCGCATTTCGTAGTGCGTAACTTATTCAGATTGTTTCCCGTAAGGTGGTATGGCGATGATAATGTGCCCGTCGAAGGGGGCTGCCTCTTGGCCGCCAACCACCAGAGTTTCCTGGATCCTCCTCTCGTAGGCATATGTCTGAGGCGGCAGGTGCATTTTATGGCGAGGAGTTCGCTCTTCAGCGGGCTTTTCGGCCGGCTCATAACGTTCCTGAATGCCTTCCCCGTTGATCGCGACCGCGCCGATCCGAATACGCTCAGGGAGGCGATCGGGCGCCTGAAGGCCGGGGCGGCGCTTCTGGTCTTCCCCGAGGGTACGCGGACTCCTGATGGCTGCCTGAAGCCCCTTATGCCGGGCATAGGCATGCTGGCTGTTCGCGCCGGAGTGCCGGTGGTGCCGGTGTACATCCATGGGGCGTTTCACGCTTGGCCGCGCGGCCGGCGGATATGGCGCTTCTTCCGGCCTATATATGTGTTCTTCGGCAGGCCTTTCGATCCGGCCGCAGTTGCGGGAGGCGGCGGGCCGCGCGAACGATACGAGAACGTCACGCGGGAGATCGAGTCGCGGCTGCGGGAACTGGAGGCGGAGGCGGTCCGGAGGCATCCGCTCCTCCCTCCGCCGGCCTCCGCCCGGCCCTTGAGCTGACGCTTCGCGATGACCGCCAGCGGAATGTCGCAGGCTCACGGGACGGCTCCGGAGCGATACGCGGGACGCGGTCCGGTTTGTAGTAATTGTCTGTCGGGTTCAGGCCAGGCCTGTTACCTGTAGTAGTGCGCTCGAACGGAACAAAAATAGCGGCACCACATATACCCGGCGCCCCTGCGCCCCACACGTGCGGGGCGGTAAACAATTGCGGTTTGTAGCGCGAATTCGATAAGGCGGGCGGAGACGTCTTTAGCTGCGCCGGAGGAACCGATCATGTTCGTTAGAGTCCATCCCAAACCCCGAGCGCGGAGCTCTTGGCGCGAGGCTGCATTCCTTCCCGTCCGTGGGGCTGGATAGACTCTAAGTGCAAACCTCTTCGGTCCGGTTCCCGTCCGTCCCCTGTCCGCCATCGAACCGCAGGTGGCGGGCGTAAGCCGGAGGGAAGTTGGACAGCACCCTGCGGCATTTGTACTGATAGCGGCGCTGCATCCTCCTGACCAGGGCTCCCACGCGCCGGAGACGCCTCCGCTCGGCCTCCCCGGCAAAGGGCATCTTGGCGGTGCGCACGCCGATGTATTCGAAATAACTCAGCGTCCCGCCGGGCTTGAGCAGTCTTGCGAACAGTTCGAAAAATTCCCTGACGGTCTTCGCGTCGAAGCCGTTCATGGAGCCCGGAGATGATGTAGTCGTACTTTCTGCCGGTCTCGATCAGCCTCGCATCCAGTTCGTGCACCCTGACGGCCACGCCGGCCTTCCTGAAGGCCGGGTCGGTCTCCATGCGTTTGCGGAGCAGCGAGGCGAACCGGGGGTTTATTTCACACAGGTCTACCTCGCCGCTGCCGATCTTCTCGATTATGGCGCGGCTGAATACCCCGGTCCCGGCCCCGACCTCAAGGACGTTCACCGGCCCGCATCCCTGAGGTATCTCCGAAACCATCGCGGCAGCCAGAGACTTGGAACTCGGGAGCACAGCACCCGTGTGATAAAAATCCCGGATGGATTGCCTCAGGAACGTAAGGAGTTCGACGGCCCGCCGAACCATCTCAGGTCAAGCCTCCCGCGCTACCGGCCCTGTCGAGGAAGGCAACACTACGATCCTACCGCGCAGGCTGCAGGAATCAATGGCGGGCGGCCGGGACGGAGGGTGCATCGCCGTAAATGCGTAAAGTTTTTCCGCGCGGATGCCGATGCTC
>JAOACM010000378.1 GCA_026417845.1 Planctomycetota bacterium
AGGTCGCGGTGGTCGTATCGGAGTACTGGACGCGGAAGATGTATCCCGCCTTGGGCGCCGCTGCAGTAACGTTGGCCGCCGTGAACGAGCCCTGCGCCCTGGCGAAAGCCAAGTCCACAAGGGCTATCACGCTACTGCTCGCATTATTTAACATGTAGAGCCCGTCCCCGGTTCCACCTGGAGGAGCAGTGGCACCGTTCAGGTTAAGGCCGCGTCCGAAAAGTTCCTGAGAGTACTCGAGGATGGTGTCGTTATCGTAGTCGGTTCTGCGGAAGGTGTTCTGCGCCGTGGCGTAAGCCCGGCAGGCGGCGACTGCAGCCGACTCGTTCGCGGCCATCCTCGACCTGAGCAGGTTCGGGATCGCTATCGCCGCGATGATGGCGATGATCGCTACCACGATCATCAGCTCAATCAGCGTAAAGCCTTTTCTCATCGGTTCTCCTCCTCTTCAAAACTATCCCCATCGCTTTGACCTCACCCTACCCAAACACTCGCCAGTATTCCTCTCCAGCCCCCATCGCACCTCCTTTCTGCCTTAAGCGCCTTTCCTCACAGCACTACCAAGGCTTTTCCCTTGCTGCCCCTTCATGAAGCATCAGATCTATAACAAATACCGGGCCAATAAACGCGAATAGAGATGTTGGGGCGTAACTCATTAAAGAACAATAAGATAAATCTTAAAACGCCATCGTACGATTCGCTTCACATTGTGCGGCATTGCCAAATTTTAAAGGAAGGCTGACAAAATTTGTCAGTGGCTGATTTAAAGCGGAGCCAGAGAGCGAGTACAACTTGGCGCTGATGCGGATGCTGGACGAGCAGTATGTTCGGAGGCCGTATTATGGGGTGGCCCATATGACAGAGTGGCTGCGGCGCGAAGGACACACGGTGAACGGGAAGCGGGTGCGGCGGCTGCTGCGGGAGATGGGGCTGGGGGCGGTGTGCCCGAAGCCGCAGCCGATCGCGCCTGGGCAGGAAGACCGGATCTGTCCGTGCCTGCTGAAGGGGCTTGATATCGTGCGGCAGGACCAGGTGTGGATGCGGCCCCCGGAAGTGACTTTCGCCTTGTGGGAATGTTTGTATATAAAACAGGATCAGGGTTGGCGGGGGCCCGATCGGGCTGGTCGGGTGCCGGGAACCGGTTGGGGGAGTGGCCATGAGGTCCCTGCATTTTCTGCTGCTCTGTTTCGTTGCCGGCGCGGTAGCGCTGTCCATGGGTTGTGGCCGGGAGCCTTCCGCGGGAACCGGTCGCGGTACGGAACCAGCCGCGTCGCAAACGACGGCCGGGGGGGCGGAGGCGATGGCGAAGAGCAGCCCCGGCGAACGCAAGGATTCCTCCCAGGCATCTGCCGCTTCGGGCCGCCCCGGGCGTGGACGCCGCCCGCTGCCGGCCGAGAGGCCGGAGATCGCGGGTGTCCGGACGGCGGAGGAGCAGCGCGACCAGGCTGCCGCCGGAGCATCCGGGGAAACGAAGGCACTGCTTTCCAGACTTTCAGACGAGTGCGCGAAACTGCCCCCCTCCGGGCGGGAGGAGATAGACGGCCTCGAAAGCCGGGGTTGGGTGCGAGAAGATTTCGGCAACCCAGGCGCTGCATTCATCCTGCCAGCGGGCAGACTGGATAAAAGAATGCTCGTCCTGTGCTTCAATTCCGGAGAGAAGGACAAGACGGGTTTCGGCCGCATACTCGATCTGGCCGCCAGGGACGACGGGAAACTCGCCATGGCCGTCTACAATCCTTCGGATGCTCCGATAACCATTTCGATCGCCCTCACGACCGGACCGGACCATATCTGGCACGAATCGAAACCCGTAGAGCTGAAGGTCGGCTGGAACGCCGTCGAGCTGGCACTTGACGCGACCGACTATAAGACGGCGGCATCGGGATGGAAGTATACCTCTGCCATCGCGAACAAAGGCGAGTTGAGAGGGGTGTTCATCGTGGTCAACAATGCAAGGCGCGAGGGTCACATCTTCGTGGATGGCATTACCCTTGATACCGCCGCCCCCAGGCAATCTCCGCCGCCCGGAAAAACGGAAGGGCCAGAGGGAAAGAATCTCCCTCCGAGAACGGCCGAGTGAGGCGAATCCCGGGATTCTCAGCCCAGCGCACGTCGTGTTGGCCGGTCTGCCCGCGGCGATCGTGCTCACGCCTCCACGAAACAATGTGCGGTGGACATTTCATACCGGCGGGAGATTCCGCCTTTCAGGAGCGATGTTTCATTCAGTCACGACTTGCTGGCGTAAAAAAGTCGAGGGATTGAGGGCGCGGCCGGCATTCTTCCGTGCAGGTCTTGCGCCACTTGGCGTTATGACAGGAGCGCGAAAGCCCCGTCCCTTTGCGGGCGCGATCAGCTTTATTGCAGAAATGGCTGTGTTGCGCAAATATCGTAAGGCCTTGACGTACAATGATTTGCGGAGCACTGCTCTGGCGAAGGTATTTACGCGTAAGGTATTGTTATGCATGGAGTTGCGACTTAAACTATGCGGCAAAGCCTTGCAGAATCGAAATCCTGAACTCCACATGGAAAACAACACGTCGCGCGCAAATACTTGCGCCGGAAAGGCTCATCGTAACCCATATGTATATCAAAGCGTTATGACCTTTATGCGACGAAAGCCGGTGCGATTCACGGAAGATCAGAATCGTCCACTGCCTTACTTTCCGGACGACTTCTCATCCTGCGAGGAGCCCGGTTCACGGTTCAGGTCCCGGCGCTGAGCAGTTCGTCCGCGTGCTCCGCGACTTTCCGGAACGCGGCGGCGTACTCGGCGATCACCTCAGGCCGGAAATGCTTGAACCAGGGCACCGAGAAACAGCGGTCGGGAATCATCTCGGTTACTGGCAGCGATCCCGGCCCCTGGCACGGGTCGCGCGAGGCGAAGTTGGCAGGGCGGCCGTGTCCGTACACGTCGGCCTCGCGGAAGAACGGGTGGAGATGGAGCGGTGCGTTTGCGCCCGGCTGCGTCTCGACCCCCTCGGCCCTTACCGCCTCGCAGAATCTGGCTGCCGGAAGCCCACCCAGTTCCTCCGGCACGTAGATGCCGTGCGGATAGTACCATCCGCCCATGGTGCTTCCCGATCCCTCAGGCGGGCGGATCGGCCTGATGCCCGGCACGCCTTCCAGCAGGTCCCAGAAAAGGTTCATCGCCTTCTGTATCTCTTCCATGCGCCGGCGGTAGTGCCTCAGCTGCACGCGGCCGACGGCGGAGGATATCTGGTGCATCCTGTACTTGAACCCGCCAAGCGGGACCCCGGCGAATCTGCGCAGAGCAGGGTCGGTCACGGCGCAGGCGGCGTTCGAATATCTGGTCGGCTTCCCGGTGCGCTCGTAATGGCCGAAGGCTACGGCGCGCTCGAATATCCCGCGGTCGTTCGTTATCAGCATTCCGCCTTCGCCGATCGCCAGCGACTTGCCCGTCATGAGGCTCATCGCGCCCGCGTCGCCGATGGTGCCAACCGGACGCCCCTTGTAGAGTCCGCCGTGCGCGTGGCTGACGTCCTCGATGACCTTTATCCCCCGCGGCCGCGCGATTTCCAGGATCGGGTCCATATCGCACGGATGGCCGCAATAGTGGACGACGACGATGGCCCTGGTACGTGGAGTGACGCGGCGTTCGATGTCGGAGGGATCAATGCAAAGCGTGTCCGGCCTGGCCTCCGCGAAAACCACGGTGGCGCCGAGGTTCAGGGCGGGGAGGAGGGAAGCCCAGTAGGTCAGGCTCGGCCCGATCACTTCGTCCCCCGCGCGAACGCCGCAGGCCCACATCGCCGAGTGCAGGGCGGCCGTCCCGTTGTTGAAGGCCAGCGCGTACCTGACCCCGTGCCACGCGGCGAACTCCTCCTCGAACTTCTCCGTCACATCCGTCCCGCTCATGGCGCCGCGCCGCAGGACCTCCAGCGCAGCCTCTTCGTCTTCCTCCGTTATTATCGGCCACCTGAAGATGTCCCTGGGATCGCTCCGCCGCGCCTTCGGCCCGCCCAGTATCGCCAGGCGGGCTTCCGCCGTCTTTTCCATGATGGCCTGCCCTCCTCGTTCGTCGTATCCGCCGCTCCACGGAAACCCTGCTTCAGCGCCGCGATCCGAAAGCCGCCCCCTTCGCCGCGATCCGGAAACCACCCGCGAACGGCGGGGCGTCTCCCAATCCGCTTCCCGCGTCAAACGCCGCGCTATCGCGCAAGCTCCCGCGCCGTCTCGAGCAGCGCACGGATTTTATCCTCCTCGGAAAGGCCCGTCATGTAGAAGGATATCGAGGTCGGCCAGCATGCGGCGATCCGTCTGTACATCGCCCTCAGTTCCCCGGACGTGAGGTCCCGGATGTGCCATGACTGTATGCGGCCGGTAAACCTGACCGGGCATTTCTCCGCGAGGACTTCCGGCGTCAGGTACTGGTCGGCGCTCGGGTCGTACTCGGCTATCCGCAGGTCCGCGAGATATTTCAGATGCGCCGGCCGCAGAAGTTCGCTGTGGAGATGCCGCACGGTGGCCTGGAGCCCCGCGTACATCCGCTCCCACGCCGGGACCACGAACTCCTCGAACACCGGCGGCGGGAACATGCCGGCGAAATCGTCCGGTATGGAGCGGGGTCCCGGTTTCATCTCCCCGCCGTTCCTTCCGGCCAGGGCGCGGGCGAAGTTCACGGCGCTGTCCGCGCAGCACCGCAGGAACTTGCGGGCACGGACGGGATCGTCGTAGGGC
>JAOACM010000379.1 GCA_026417845.1 Planctomycetota bacterium
CTTTGCCGTTGAGATAGATCACGATGCCGCCCCGATAGGTCGCGCTGAATGTCAGCGATTTGACTCTGGCGGGATCGTCCACTCCGAACTTGCCGCGCAGGCAGATCAGCGCGATGGTGCCGGGCTGCCTGAATCCGTACCCGCCGTAGAACGGTCCCGGCGCGCGCCACCAGGCGCCGTCGTCGAACTCCGGCTGCATCCAGTCGGCCGGCGGAGGCTCGGAGTTCCAGTGTATCCTGGCATTTCCTCTCCCCGGCATCCACGATTTCGCATCCGGGCCGCTCCCGGCTATGGGATCCCGCAAAGTCAGATGGCAACGCCAGAAACTGCCGGTATCGAGCACCAGGACACCGGCTCCCGCTGCCGGCTGCTCGTCCGCCGCGGCCGATAGGGCCGCCAGCATTACCGCGATTCCGACCCGAAGACCTGCTCCGATCATGGTTCCCTTCTCCCGGGTCCTCGCTCCTGCGCGCCGTTCGGGGAAGCGGCACGATCTCCCCCGGCGGCGCAGCCGGGCGCGCAACGGGCGAAGCACCGATCGCCGGTATCGCTGACGTAAAGAGTGCAGTCGCCGGCGCGGCGACCGTCTCGGCGCCCGCTCCCGAAGTTCCCGTCCGACGGCCGCCCTCTCTACTTCGCCGCCAGTATCCGGCAGCCGATCCTGACCTGCACGTCGCTCTTCTCCGGGTGCTTCTCGTAGGCGATCAGGGTCGTTCCCGCGCCATCGGAGGCGACCGCCGCCTCGTGGGCCGGCGAGGCCATGGCCCCGGAGACGAACTGGGCCGCCATGACGACTTCGCCCTCCGGCGAGACGCGGGCGGCATACACAGCGTTGAACCGTCCCTGATCCGGTTTGATCGCGCTCTGCACCTGATCCCAGGCCACCACGAACGCGGAGCCGTCCCAGCATACCTCCGGGGCGATGAAATCGCCCAGAGCCAGCGCCTTCGTCCGCTTGCCGCCGGTCTCGTCGAATATCGCGATGTTGCCGGCCGACCAGCGGCCGCGTGAATACGGGATATAGTTCTGCCAGGTCAACAGATAAACCCGCGCTCCGGCCGCCATGGCCAAGGGCGTGGCCCGGCGATCGGGCCATGTCTGCTTGTCGTGATTATAGTGTCTCTCTTTGATCCATCCATCGAAGACGGATGGCGGACCGGCCTTGCCGTCAGCGACAATGTGTCCATGGTGCTCGGCCATGAAGTCCGTTCCCTTGTGTTGCAGTGATGGGAAGAATATGTAGCTTTTCCCGTCGCCGGACGAGGCTACCGCCGGGGGGATCTTGTTGATGCCTTTCTTGCCATCGGAAATGGGGAACCCCTGTGGATCCAGCGCCTTGCCATCGGCCCCCACCCGTCCGGCATAGATATCGTAATGGTCATTGGAGCGGAAGTCCTGCCAGACCACAAGGAAAGTCTTGCCGTCCCAGGCCACCCGCGGCAGGGCCTGGTTGTGCGGCCCGCCGCAGACCGGGACCCCGTCCGGATCCAGCACTTTGCCGTCCGGCATCACCCGCGCCGCATAAACGTCCCAGTCCTTGCCGTTGCGCAGGTCCTGCCAGACAATCAGAATGACCTCGCCGTTCGACGCCGCATGCGGCTTCTGCCGGAGGTTGACCGTGCCGGGGAGTTTGCCGAGACTGGCCGCGCCGGCGATCGGAAACGGCTTGGTGTCCAGCACCTTGCCCATCCTGTCAACGCGGCAGCCCACGATACTGGCATTGAAGTTGAAACCCTCCCTTAGATCTCCCGGCGTCAGCCGGCCGGACTGCCAGGCCACCAGGTAGACATCCCTGGCGAACGCAACACAGGGAGTGTAGGCATCCTGCTCCTCGTGTACCGGCAGGATCGCCTCCGGGGTCATCTCGCCGGACCAGCCTCCTCCCCCGGCCAGAATGATCGCCAAACCGGTCAGGATTGCCTTGCGCATGGTAGTTCCTCCACCGGTCCGCGATGCGAGATAAGCGATGTGCGATACAACGATCCCATCCCGCATCCCGGCCTCCCATCTCGCGTCTCGTATCCCGGATTCCGCATCGCCGTTCTTACTTCACCCTCCTGTAGAGGAACAATCCCCTCCGCGTGCTGCCGCCGATCGGGATGATAAAGTCTCCGTTCTCCAGCCAACCGGCCATTACGTGCGCTTCGAAGGGATATGTCGTGCCGCCGGCGCCGACGAACTTGCAAGTCTTGCTTCCGGGAGCCGGGCCGCTGAAGGCCGCCAGTTCTTTTTTCTCCAGATCCAGGCGGAAGAAGTTGCTGGTGTCGGTGCGCGACGAATAGAGAAAACGGTACTCCGGGTCGTCGGGGCCGAAACAGATGCTGCCTTCCGGATAGGCGTTCCAGCCGTCCCTGTAAGAACCGATCTGCACGGGGCAGTACGAACCCACGGCCTTGCCGGTGTAACTGGCGGGCATCTTGTCAACGGCGGCCGCCTCCCCGTGGAAGGCGCCGTTCGCTTCGAGGTCCCAGTACCATATGCGCCACTTGGCCCCCGTCTCGTAATTGCCCGATGTGTAGAGACGGTTGCGCTTCTCGTCAAGCGCCAGGCTGAATGGCCAGCCCGCCAACCTTACGCCTTCGGCAGGGCGCATTTCTAGCGTCAAGGTCTTTATTACCTGGTTGTTCTCCGGGTTAAGGACGAGCAACCGGTTGGGAGGCGTCAGCACGTACAATTGGCCCGTCTTGCTGAAAATCATCCCCCATGCCCTCTGGTCTCCCTCCCAACGCAGCGTCCGCACTTCCTGCTTCTTGAAGTCCAGGCAGCGCAGTACCCCGCCGCAGTACGGATCGGAGATTACGGAATAGCGGCGGTCCGGCGAACTGGCCCCGGGCGCGCGCATGGAGTAGCTGAAACCGCTGTGGCGCGCCCGCGAGAAGGGACCGTCCAGATAACCGAACGCTCCCGCCCCCGCCACGGTGTGAAACTGGTCGGTCTTCTCGTCCAGGCAGCCCCAGGAGCAACTTTCCTCGCCGCCATTCCAGGAAGCCCACGGCCCCACCACGCCTCTGATGAGAATCTCGTCCCGCGGACCATCCAGCCAGGCCGCCGAAGTTCCGTGGGGCGGGCCCAAATACCGGCCGGCGCATTCCCACTCCGCGTCAGAATGCCAAATCGGCGTGTCGAATTTCGATTTCTTTTCCGCCTTCGCTCCCGCCGGCGCCGCCGCATCGGGCGGCTTCGTCGCCTCCTCCGACCTCCCCCCGACGGCCCATATCGCCCCTACGGCCGCCAGCCCCGCGGCCGCAACCCCGATCCCGACCTTCATGATAAAACCTCCCTTCCCGGCAACTGCCCCACACGAAGCGCCGGCCGCCCCGACATCGCCAGCCTCCGCCCCGCGGGCCACAATATCACGAACCCTGGCCACCAGCGACGGCGGGGCGGCCTCCACCTCGCCAGCCAGTTCCGCCGCGACCGCCGCCGGCCACGCCGCCGCAAAACCGCCGGCCGTCAGCGCACGGCGCAGCTCCTCCAGACCTCGCTGGAGCCTGCGAAAAACAGTGTTCTGCGGTACCCCCAGAACCTCCGCAGCCTCCGTCTGGCTGAGCCCCTCCTGACAGCAGAGCACCACGGGCTCACGCAGCTCGCGGGGCAGCAACGCGAGTTCGCGCCGCAGGGCCATGAGCAGTTCGTTCCTGGCGGCCGCCTCGTCGGGCCGGGCGGCCTCCGGATGATCGCCAGCCATGCGCGCATCTCCCTCCCGGCGCTCCCGCGCGGACTCGCTCACGGCCATGTCCAGCGCCGCGCTCCGGACCGCCTTCAGAAAATAAGCGCGGGCCGCGCCCCCGCCCATCTCCGGACCGGATCGCCGCAAACACCGCAAACAGGCCTCCTGCACGGCATCCCCCGCCCGCTCCGCGTCGCCAAGCAGGTGCCTGGCGTAGCGGAAGGCCCGGTCCAGGTTCGCCAGCATCGCGTCCTTCATCCGCAACCTCCACACCGATAAACGGAGCCGCCCCGCGTTTTATCCATAAAATCCGCCGGGAAGCCGCGAAAGCCCTTCCCGGGCGGCGGCGTACCCTATTGTAGCCCGACGCTCGCGCGGATTCAGCGGCGAGATGGAGATGCGGGATCCGGTGTGCGCCACCCAGCCGCGGCATCGGTCCCTCGTAATTGTTTGCCGCTCCATATGTGTAGGGTACAGGGGCGCCAGGCATATGTGATAGCGCTATTGTCCTCCCGCTCGATCGCACCACCACGAATAGCAGCCCCAGTCTGAACCCGGCAAAACAATTACGGTCCCTCCCCAGGGGCATATGTTTCGCAGGATGGGCCGTTTTGGAGCGATGTATCCGGTCCACCCGCAAGGGCGTATGATCGCGCGGGCATCCCGCGACGGAGGCCGGGTTCCATCCCGGAGGCGCCCGGCTCCCGGCTAGGAAGCCGGGTATTGCCATATGCCGCCGCATGGGTACCGCAATAAGGTCGCGTACCCGCCACGCGGCCGCGCGGGCGCCGGATGAAACATCCTTGATATCCCTCCGTTCGAGGATAGTATGCGCGGTTCGTCCGGTCTTCCCGGGCGCCGCGGGAGGCGGGGTGGTTTCTCCCTCGACGCGACGCCGATCGGACGCCGGGGGCGCGGTTATTTTTCCGGAGGCGATGGGTCAGGTGGGCAGGGCGAGAGAAAAAAGGCCTGGCGCAAGGATACTGCTGGAAGTCCTGAAGGACGAGGGGGTGCAGTACATATT
>JAOACM010000380.1 GCA_026417845.1 Planctomycetota bacterium
CCCCCGAAAAGGGTTACAGGCTCGACGGACAGCCCCGCCTGCAGCGGCTCGGCGCAGGAAGCGCTCCACACGGGCGACTTCACCCCGCTGGCCAGGCTGTAGGCAACTACCTCCCCGCGCTGGACGCCGAATATCAGCACCCCTCCATCCGCCGCACCCTCCCTCACGAAGTGCACCTTGCCGACCACCTCCCCGCCCAAGCCGCCGCGCCCGGCTACCCGCCACAGCTCCGCATCCATACCCTCCCTGACCGCTACCACGGCACCCTCGCTGGTCCCGATGAAGAAGACGCGATCCACCGCCGAGAATCCGGTCTCCGCCGCGATCGTTTCGTTGGGATTCAGCTTCGCCGAGAACTTCCACGCCGTCTCACGCGCAAGCGCCACCTTCAATTCCCACGTCTCCAGAGTCTGGAAGGAACGCTTGTAGCTCCTGTAGCCCTCCCGCCGGACTTCCAGCGCGTGCCTCTTCCCTGGATCGTACTCGATGCGGAGGGGCCTTTCCCCTGCCACGCCGACCAGCGCCCCGTCGAAGACCACGTCTGCCTCGCCGGTAAGCGCCGATATCGTCAAGGGCAGCCGCACCCGCGGACACTCAGGATGATCCGGGTATTTCCCGAGAAATTCCGTTTTCTTCCTATATTCCTCGGCGGGGTCCGGCGTCCCAACCCGCATGAAGGACAGAAAATCCTCGATCTCCCGCTTCTTCTTTGTCAGTTCGGCCAGCTTTTCGGAACAGGAATCTTTCTGGGGGCCCTCCGCGTATTCCGAGCCGATCACGTCCCGGCATTTCGAGATGGCCTCCGCCAGCTCGTAGGCCTTCTCGTGCTTTTCGATATCGGAGATGAGACTTTTTATCCTTTCCTGCTCTCTGGCCCGCGCCTCGGCAGCCTTCTCCTCGGCATCCCTGGCGTCGGCCAGCAGCTTCGACTCGCGCTCGCCGGCCTTGCGATCCAGCGCAAGGAAGGGCGAGTTGAGGGTCCTCGCCGCGGCCGCGGCCCCGGCCGCCTCGCGGTACCTTGCGGCGGCCGCGTCGTACTTTCCCGCCCGGAGCAGCCCCTCTGCTTCGAGCTCCATATCGCGGGCCGCATCCATGCGCCTCTCGTACTCCCGGAAGTTGACGTATTCGTACAGGCCGAGCCCGCCGGCGGCCAGGATCGCCAGGGCGATCGCCGCGAGGACGGTGCGGATTATGACCCGCCTCTGTCTCTTCTCGTCCTCGCTGAGCAGTACGTTCGACAGCTTGGTCTTGACCTGCGTCAGGGAGTGATCCATCGAGAGGATGCGGCGATATGTCTCGGCAGCCTGCTTGACGCGGCCGGCCCTGGCATACAGGTCACCCATGATCTCCAGCTCCCTGCACGCCGCGGCGCGGTCGTTGTCGAGAAGGCACAGTTTGACCAGCTCGTTGCGGATATCCACGTGGGAGGGGTCGAGCTCGAGTGCCCTGACGCAGGCGGCCCTCGCCTCGGCTATGCGCCCTCCTTCCTGATAGATCGAGCACAGTTCCTGGTAGTTTATGATCGCCTCCCGCTTCTGATCGCGCCTGGCGTATATCTCGGCCAGGCGCTCGCGGGACGGCGCGTGACGCGGGATAAGCTGCACGATCCTCCGCAACACGCCCAGCGCCTTCTCCTCGTCGCCCTCCTTAAGCGCCGCCTCGGCAAGCACGTTCATGTGAATCGCCGCCTTCTCGGCATTCCCGGCGGCGACGCACGCCTCGGCCAGCGCCTTCCTTATCCCAACGTCCTCGCCCCCGACAGCCAGTATCCTCTCGTACAGCTTTATGCACTTCACGCGCTCGCCGGCCTTTTCGCACTTTTCGGCTGCGGCCCGCAGCTCTTCCACCCTCGCCGGCCGGATCATACCGTTCTGAAGAAAACCGCTCAGCGCCTTCGCAACCTCGAACGCCGAAAGGCAGGAGTCGGCTATCAGGTCGCCGACATCCCGGATGCCGTCCATGAGTGAAAACACTCGCCGCTCTATGGGATCCAGCTCGATTTCGCCCCCAGCCACAGCTTTCGCCGCGGATTCCTCGAAAACGTACACCTCCTTCGGCGAAGGGATCTGCTGCCGTATCCTCTCCCATTCGTCTATCCGCCGCGCCGCCTCCATTATCAGCCCGGAGACCTGGATCTTCACGTTCTTCGTGAAGCCCACCTGGTCGGCGAAACGCCCCGCACCGGGATCTCCCTCCGTGAACTCAAAATCCGCCTTCTCCCAACCGAACAACTCGTAGATATCTTCCTCTATCTGGTGCTGGAAGAGGGCATCCACCTGCTCTCTCGAACAGGCGCCGATGTCTATGAGGCATTCGCCGACCGGTCTGCCGGTCTCGGAGGCCTTGGCGATGGCATGATCCAGCTGCTCTCTGGAGGCGAGACCGCGGACTGCAAAAGCCTCCGCGGGAATCAGCGGCTTGTCATCGCCGCGGTCTAGATACTTTATATGCCCAGAGGCGAAGTAAACGTTCCTGCAGGCGCCAGAGCCGGCAACGAGGCGGAGAGTTCCCGTCTGCTGATTCAGGGAAAGGTTCTGGAAAACATCGGCGAGATTGAAGGTATCGAGACTGCCTTTGAAGCCCATAATTGCCGCCGTTTCGAAAGGGGATGGCGAGCCACGGGTCTCCATCGCCTCCGGACATCCTGGCGCGATACATCCCGCGCCCCCGAATCCGTCCCTCACGGCCTACTTCTGCTTCTGCCCCTTCTCCCCCTTTTCCTCGCCACCGAAGAAATCGTCGAGCCTCTGGTCGGCGGCGGCCTCGAACTCGGCGCCCACCGTCGGGGCAGGTTCCTCCTTGTGCCGCTCCATGGCCTTGAGCAGCGCGTCCCCGACCTTCTTGGTGAGCTGCTCGGCGTACAGCCGCACCATCCCTACGGTCGTGCGATCATCGAAGATCGTAACCAGCAGGGCGCGCTCCACGCACAACGATACGTGTATGTTCTCATTCTTGCCCTGGTGAAACAGCACGGTGAATTCGCGCTCCCCGAGCAGCTTGGCGACCTCCCGGGTGGAGGCAAACGAACCGGCCACCAGCGCGGCTATGGAATCGGTGTCGAAGCTCTTGGTGAACCCCTTCTTGGTCACCATGTGGCCTTCCTTGTCTATCATCAGTACGCACTTGGCCTGGGAGGCTTCCAGGAAGTCGGTGAGTATCTTGTTTATTTCCTCTATATCTTCCTCGTAGAAGACAAGCCTCTCCTGCCTCAATCTCTGGGCGAAGTCCATGTGCCCTCTCCTTTGTGTCTTATCCGGCCTGCCCTCTCGGCCGGCCACCTTCCCCCTCCCAACCAGATCCGATGCCGGGCGGGCCGGTTCACCCGAATATCGCGCCGGCCACCGCCGCGATAAGCCAAGATACCGTCACCGTCACCACCAGCACACCAAGGCATCCCTTTTTCTTCTGGGGCTCCGCAAACAGTTTCCCTCCGCCGGCCCCTCCCGCCAAATCTTTTTCCGCACAGGAAACCGCCGCGCCGCTGACCGGCGCGGGCGCCGATCCGCTCCCTTGGGCATGCGCGACTGCTGCCGGCGCCTGCCGCTGCGATCCAATCGGCTGAGCTTCGCGACCCGATGTGCGGGCCGCCCCCCCGCCAGAAGCCGGAGCGGCCGCCGGCCTCGGAGCCGGCGCGGGCGCCGGAACCCCTTCCCCCGCCGGCACCCGCCCATCTGGCGGCATGGGAGGCCGCGGCTGCGGCGGCGAGCTTGGCGGCCTCCTCGCCGCGGCCGCCGGGGGCGGAGGCGGAGCCTTCGACACTTGGGCTGGAGACGATACGGCCCCGGTCTGAACCGGTGCCGCCGGAGGCTTTGCCGGTTGCGCGGCAGACGGTGGGCGCGGGACGGCCGGAGTCGCATGCTGCTGCGCCAATACCCCGGCGGATGACGGGGAAGGTTGTCTCTGTGGAACGCCCATCGGAGGCGACTGTCGCGACGGAATGGGCGTCGGTGCGGCCGGCGCCCTGGGCGGCGGAAGCGGCCGCTGTGTCCCGGCAGCGCCGGTCGGCGGCACCGGCGTGGCTCCCGACCGTGGCGAAGGGACCACCGGCGACCTCGGCGCAGCCGGCGTATGCCCTGCGGTCCCTGCCGGGGCGACCACAGCCTGGGCGCCGGCGGGTGCCGGCACGGCCGGACGAGGCGGTTGCGGAGGTTGAGGCGGGCGCGGAGGCTGCGGAGATACGGCCGCGACCGGAACGCCCACGGGAGCCGGCGCCGCCGGACGGGGCGGCTGCGGAGGCTGGGGCGGGCGCGGAGGTTGCGGGGGTGTGGCGACGCTGGCCGGCCGCGCGGGCGGCGGGGGCGCCGGCTGGGGACTCGCCGCCCTGCCGGCGGTCGCCGCGACAGGCGGCCTCGGCGGCGATGACGCCGCGACGCCCGCCGCCGGAGGCCTGCCAACGCCGGCCTTCCGCGCAGGCTCCGTCCGCTTCTCCCCATCCTCGGAGTACCCCTGCTGACGGTTAAGGCGCCTGATGACCTCCTGCGCCACCAGCTTCAGCGTCTCCATCACTCCTTCGCCGGTCACGGCCACCGCCGAGACGCTGGGACATCCCCTCCGATTGAGCTGCTTCTCCATCTCCTCGACGGGAATCGCATCGGGGAGGTCCCGCTTGTTCCACTGCATCACCATCGGGACGGTGTTTATATCGAGGCCGTTTTCCGTAAGGTTTCTTT
>JAOACM010000381.1 GCA_026417845.1 Planctomycetota bacterium
TGGTCTCGTGGGCTCGGAGATGTGTATAAGAGACAGCTTGGGAGTAAACCCAGGTCAGGATTGCGCGCAGTGCCGCATGTCTCATCCCTCACCATCCCCATGCCCTGAACAGCGCGCCCAGGACCGCCAGCACGCCGACGCCGGCAATAATGACCAGCAGCCCGACGGCCGTATCCGCCAGGTCCTCAGCCGTCCGCCCCTGTCCTCCCCGCAACAGGTCGCTCATGTCGCGCCTCCTACGCTCCCACCGCCGCCTTCCGTCCGGCCTCGGCGGCCCCTCTCTCCTCCATCGCCTCATCGAGCCCTTCGCGCGTGAACTCCCACAGTCTCCCCCGCTGCAGGAGCGCTTCGGCCACTCGCCAGACGTGCGCCCGGGCCTGCTTCGCGTTGCACCACGCCGATATCCTGTTGATGCACCAGACCATCCGCAGCGGAATCTCGCGATGCCTGGCCACCCATTCGGCTATCGCCTGCGTCACCTCCTGGTCCCGCGCCGTCATGCGCCCGGCCCCGTCGAGCCAGACGACCACGCCGCGCGCGCCCTGGGCTGCCAGATGCGTCAGCCCGATATCCCACGCCTGGACGTGCGAATTGATCCACGACTGCCGCGTAGTGTGCTTCATCAGACTGATCTCGGCGTCCCACTGGGACGTCGCGATCAGGTGCGCGGCCGCCGGCCGCCGCCGGTCCGCCCTGGCCAGCCGTATCGCCTCCCGTATCGCAGTCGTCACCCCGGAGTACGGCGCTACGACCTTGACCACCTCCGTCTCGACCGGCTCCCGTATCTCCCGCGCGCCGGCCTCGACCAGTTCCCTCTGACTCCTCGTCAGCCTCATCGCTCACCTCCTCCTGTCGCGTTCGTGGAAGACGATCTCCGCCTCCAGCCCATACCTGGCGAGGAGCGCCGCGAGCCTCTCCGCGAGGATCGCCTGCACCCGTCTCGACCGCAGCGGCGCCTCCCCGGCCCGCCGCAGGAGCGCATCCAGCCGCCGGATCGCGGCGTCCACGACATCCTCGATCCTGGGCGCCGGCGCGGCCCCATCCTCCGGCTCGTCTTTCCGCAGGGATTCGACCCAGCCAGGCAGGTCTCGGGAGTTTTCCGCAATGATTGCGGAAAACTCCCTGCAGTCACAACCTGAGTCTATGCCTAGAATTGCGCTCGCGGCATTCCATTCGCGTTGCCACGATTCCAGCGTCCTGAGCGGGATGCCGGCCTTAGCCGCCAGCGCTTCCATCGCCAGCCTGTGGCCTGTGTGCGGGCGGCCCGGCTTGGCGCGCCCGTCCGGCAGTCGGTTCAGCGCCGCGACCTGCGCCTGCACCTCCGGACGTTTTCCGTACTCATAACAGGCCCGGATCGCATCCCACGCCTCGACGCGCGCCTCGGCCCCCTTCCGCCTGGCCGCCGTGACCGGCGCCACCCAGCGTGCGACGAACGCCTCGATCCCCGGCAGTCGCGCCGCGGCGGCGTCTATCTCCGCGAGCGTCCCCGATACCTGCGTCGTCTCCATCGCGCCTCCTTCCCGGCCCGCCCTCGCGCCTTCTCCTTGTCCTCCATGGCCAGCCGCAGCAGCACCAGATATCCGATCAGGTCTGCTATCGCGTCCTCTCCGAACGCGCCCGGCGCTACCCTGATGCGGGCCAGCTTGTCGTCTATGCGCGCCCGGATATTGGCCTCGGCGTCCCCCGTCGCGAATATCGCCGCCGGCCGCAGCGCCGAATCGCCGTATGCCTGGTTCTTCGCGACGAGCGCCTCAGCGATCCGCCGGCATTCGCGCCGTATCCGCCGCTCCGTATCGCTCATTCCGCGACTATCCCTTCCATCAGCCCGCGGCCGCGGACGTTCTCCGTCCCGGTCGCCGCGAGCGCCGCCACCCGCTCTCGCCACGCCTCGGCCATCCTGTCCCGCATCGCCGCCTTCTCGTCCTCCACGGACCGCGGCCTCGCGCGGAACCCTTCGCCGAAGTACGGCAGCCGCGTGTCCTGGTAGTACTCGTCCAGGGACGCCACGCGGGCGGCGGCCGCGTGGAAGAGCGGCTGCCCGTCGTGCACCTCGACTATGACCGCCCGCACCAGGTCGGGCGGGTCCGATGCCAGCAGCCCGCCGGGGAATGTGAGCGCCGGCGCGTCCTCCGGCAGTCGGTGCCCTGCGGGCGCGCGCGGCGACAGCCGCAGCGTCTCGGGCATCACGTCCGCCGCGACGACCTTCTCTCCGACGCGGCAGCGCAGCCGCCCGGCCTGGTGCACCGTGACCCTGGCCGCGGCGAGTATCGCGTCGGCCCTGGCGCGCGCGTCCGGCGCCAGCGCCCGGCTCGCGCGCTCCGCCGCGCCCCGCTCCCACAGCGCCGCCCGGGACTCGGCCCCGCGGTAGGCCATCGCGTTCAGCGATTCCTCCAGCTCGCGCGTCGCTCGCACGAACTCGGTGAATGATCCGAACTCCCTCGCCCGCGTCGGCCCCGCCCCGGCCAGCTCCGCCGCCACGGCGTCAGCGATCAGCTTCGCCGCCCAGGCGTCCTTCGCCTCGCGTATCGCCCGCTCGACATGCGCGCCGCCCGTCGGCCTCGCCGGCTGGTGGACGTAGGGCAGGGCTCCGGCGGCCAGCCAGAGCAGGACGCCTTTCGTCAGCGCGGGCGGTCGGCCCGGTTCCAGGCGGGCAAGATCGCCGGCGAGGCCGGATATGGCGTCCATGACGAGCACTTCCGGGGCGAATCCGAGCGAGAACAGCCATTCCCACAGCGCTGCAGACCAGGCGGATTGGCCGGCGGGATCGAGCGCCGCCTCGCCGGCGGCCATCGAGGGGTGGATGCTGATGCGCCCACTCGCCTGGTCGGCCAGGACGTACCATTGAGGCTTCAGCACGCCCTTGGACGAGCGAATTCCCCATCTGCGCAGGACGCGCACCTGTGGCCCTGTGCCGTCTGTGTACATCACCTGGCCCGCGTAGCGGGCGCGGGTGCCCAGGCAGCCGTCTATATACGCGCGGCACTCCGCGCGCGGCGCGACCCGACCGACATATCGCCGCAGGACCCGCTCCGCCTGGTGGATCGTCGGGACAGCCCCCGCCTCGGCCTGCAGGCGCTCGCGCATCTCCGGCAGGGCCAGCAGCGCCACTAGCTGTTTGCGGCGCGATCCCGGCGCCCGGTCGTCATATGCGCCCTTGCTGACCGCCTCCTTCCTGTGCGCGGCCAGCGCGGCGCCGAGAATCGCCGCCCAGGCGCGGTCGCGTTCGGCCGTCGGCCGGCCGCCGCAGCGCGACCGCCGGCCGGGCCTGACGCCATGCAGGCGTACCATCCGCGCACAGATCGCGCCGTCTGACAGCGTTGCGGCCCAGGGGCATGCTTCGCGAATGGCGTCGAGCAGCGCCCGACGGCGCGCGCGCGAATAGTCGGCGGCCAGCGCGCGCCAGGCATCGGCCAGCCGGGCCGGATCGTGCAGCCCGGGCGGCGGCCAGGGCGCGGGGGCGGGATTCGCCGCCGCCGCGGCGATCCCAACGGGGGCGGGATTCGCCGCCGCATCTATCCCAACGGGGGCGGTAGCGTCGCCGCCTGAGGCCGTCCCGGCTCGGGTCGCTTCCGCACCGACAGGGTTGCCGCCATTCGCGCAGTCGCCTTCCGCCGCCGCTGGCGCCGCTCCTCCGGCGCCGTCGGACGGCAGGCGCCGGCGCCTGTCCCTGCCGGGACCCTTTGGCGGCCGGCCCGGGCCGCGCGGCGGCAGCCCGAGGAACCGCCGGACGAAGTCGTCCATCTCCAAGGGCCGAACGGGGCCGCGGTCGAGGTAGGCGCGGCGAAGGGCCGCGCGGATGCGCTCGTAGACGCTCCTCCGGGGATCGTGCGCTCCAGTCTCGACGTTCTGAATGGTTCGTCCCGTTACGCCTGCGAGTTCTGCCACCTCTGGTATCGTCAGGTGGAGGCTCACGCGAATCAATCTGACGGGGTCGGTTCGCATTGCGGTTCCCCTCCTCCTTTACTTTGGTAATATACGCGTCGCGTATATTATGTCAATACTGTTTTTCGAAAAGATTTTCCTTTTTCGGAAAAGTCTTTCTGTTTACGGAAAAACCTTGCTCTTGTAGGAAAAGTCATGCTTTAATGTGTGTATGAATCGCATAGGGGATCGGATCAGGCGCGCACGCCTCCAGATGGGGTTGTCTCAGGTAGACTTGGCCCGCCGTCTCGGTGTCTCTCAAAAACAGGTCGTCTACTGGGAACAAGGCCGCGACTGCCCGCTCGGACATAGATTCCCCCGTCTCGCCGAGGCTCTAGGCGTTTCACTGGACTGGCTTTTGCGCGGGGTCGGCCCTGGGCCTGGAGAGATGCCTGTCCGAGAGAACCTGCCGGGCGAACCGGTATTGGTCTGCGGCCCCGAGGTCGGCACGGTCGGCGCGTCAATCACGCGTCTTGGCGTTCCGTATGACGAAGCCGAGATTGAGGTTAAGGAGCTTGCGGGTCGAATGGTCGAGGTGCTGGACTCCAGTATGGAGCCACTCGCCTGGCCGGGCCAGCGGGTCCTCTACGATCCCACGCTGCCCGTGCGTCCTGGCGATCTCGTAGTCGTGGATTTGGGCGGCCAGGCGCTGGCGTTTAAGCGGTACGAACGGCCGGGTCGCGAACACCTGTTCACGTCGCTGAACCCGAC
>JAOACM010000382.1 GCA_026417845.1 Planctomycetota bacterium
CTGCCGCCGGAGCCGGAGTGGCGCCGGACGAGGAAACCGTGGCCTCCCGCCGCCTGGCTCAGATAAAGGAGGTCGTCGAATCCGGGCAGGTATCCGACGTCCGCCCGGTCCTCGGAGTGCTCGACGATCTGATCCGGCAGTATCCGACCACGAAGGCCAGCGTCATGGCGGCCATATACAGGAATCAGCTCGCCGCGAGCGCCGCCCCCGCCGGCCCGGCTGCGACCGGGCCGGAACGGCCGGCCGCCCAGCCCGACCGTCAGGCGCAGGCCGCGGCGCCCGCACCGGCCGGCCGCGAGGCTGCGGAGACATTCGCCGCGGTCGCCGGAAGGGCCGATTCGCTCGCCGCGGAACTTCGCTTCGGCGAGGCCATATCGGCTTTGAAGGACCTGCCGCCCCCCCTCAGGGCATCGCCATTCATCGAAGAGGCGCGGAAGCACATCGAGAGGCTGGAGAAGGACGCGGCGGCGGCGTACGCCCGCATGTCGCTGGAGGCAGAGACTGCGATGCTCAAGGGCAGGCACGAGACCGCCCGCGAGATATACGCGAAGATATCCGACCGCTTCGGGTTGCAGGAGTACAAAGAGGCAGCGGACAGGCGGCTGGCGGTCATGGCGAAGGCCGAAGACGAGCGGGCCGCCGCCGAACAGAAGAGGCGGATCGAGGCGGCCATGGCGCGCGAGACGAAGGAATTCGGCAACCTGCTGCTTTCTGTCGCGACCAGAGCGCGGGCGTTCCGTTACGACGAGTGCATCCGCGATCTGGAGACCTTCGCCGATGGAGCCGGCGGTGGGGAAAACGCCGCTATGGCCAGGACGTACGCCGAAGCCGTAAAGGCCGAACGGTGGCTGTACAATCGCGCTAGGACGAGGATCCGCGAGGGCAAGGCGCCGCTGCAGGTCTTCCCGAAAAAAGGCGCGCCGGGCCAGGACATCAGGGACTTCAACGAAAGGGGACTTGTCATAGGATCGGAGGGCGCCGAGGGCGAGATCAGATGGGCCAGCATACCCGAGGCCCAGATATTCAACCTTTTCAAATTCGCGCTCGACGTCCCGTCCTCCGAGGAACACCTGGCGCTGGCCGTCTTCGCCTGGCACCGGAACCTCAAGGATGATGTCGCCAACGAGATAAGGGCGGCGGTGGCACTCGATCCGAAGCTCAAGGAACGCGCCGACAGACTCTCGGCATCCTTCGCCGCTCTCTCCGAACGCCTGGCCGCCGCCAGGACGGACGCTGCCAGGCCGAAAGAGTAGCGCCAGGGCCGGGCGGCCCGGCCGCGGGCTTTTCCCATCTGCGCGTCCGTCGTTGATTCCCCGCTCATCCCGTGTTAGGGTTCGCGCGGCGGGCATGGTCCCGCGCCCGCCAATCCGGCGCCGGCGGACCGGGGTGCGCCGTGCGGTAGAGGCGCTGCCGCCGCGACGAACTGATTCCGGACGGACGGGAGATGTCGGCCGGGATATTGCCCGGCCGCTCCGGTACGCATCGCGATTCGGAGGAGCCAAGCCAGGTACCGCTCGTTGACAAAGGAGGCGCAAAATATGGCCAGGGATGAAGCGGGGCAGGGGCAGAAGGGGAGAGCGGCGGCGATAGCTGGAACGGCGGCGGTCGCGATCATCGTCGCCATCGCGGTAATTTCGGCCGGCTATACGTCCATCGATGTCGAGCCGGGGGAGGTGGGGTACGTGTACAGCAAGCCGCTGCTGCTGCCAGGCGGCGGGTTCGTGCAGACCCTGCCGGGGCCGGCCAGGTGGGGCGTGTGCTGGCGCAAATTCAGCACGAACATTGATGTCCGCCAGTTTACCATGGACGAGGCATTTTCCGTACTGGCAAAAGACGACCTGACGATATCCTTCCATGCTCACGCGATGCTTTCGGTAAAGAGCGACCCCGATTCCGTCAGGGCGGTCGTCGAAAAGTACTACGGCGAGAAGTGGTACGAGGAGTTTTTCAAGGAGCGCTTCCGGGCGAAAATATACGACGCGGTGCGCGAACACGACAGCCGGTCCGCGAAGGAAAAACGCGCTGAAATAGGCAAGGAAGTTCTTGCGGCAATGCGTGAGATATGTGCGGATACGCCATTCACCGTGCACGACGTAGTGATAGGTTACATAACGTATCCGAAAGTGGTGCAGGAGGCCGTAGAGCAGAAGCTGGCCGCCCAGCAGGAGCTCGAGCGGGCCGCGGTGCGCGTGGACATCGCCAAACGCGAGGCGCAGGTGAAGATAGAGGAGGCCAAGGGTGTGGCGGAAGCCCAGCACATAATCAACAACACGCTGACGACCAACTACATCAGGCACGAGTACGTGAACGCTCTGATGCAATGCGCCAGAAGCCCGAATACTACGATCATCTATGTCCCGCTCGGTTCCGACGGGCTGCCGTTCGTGCTGGATGCCGCCGCGCCCGCCCTCCGCCGGACGGCCGGCCCCGCCCAGGCGCCTCCCGCGGCGCCGCCGGAAGACCAGGGAAGGCGGTAACCAACAGGATCGTCCGGCGCAAGCGACCGTTTTGGGTGCGTAACCGTATTGTGGCGCTATCGCGACGGAGCAGGTCGCTCCAGCTGAGGGAGGCGGTTGCGCTGCTGGTCCCGGGGGCGGCTGTCAGAGAGGACGCTACAGAGGGGCGCGGAGGGATGCAGGTTTTGCCTCCGGCGATCTCTGAGAGTCGCTTTGGGTAAAAATCGCGAAAAATGCAGATTGACGGGAACGTGTTCACTCTGGAAAGCCGGGGCAAGCCCCATCGCCGCCCGCGCAAATCTCCCTCCCGTCCATGGACAGCGCAACCAGCTCTTCAAAGCATAATCCGTCTTGCGGGGACCGGAAACGGACGTGGCTGTTTCAGCCGCCCAGCGCCTTGAGGAGACGCTCGACTGCAGCCTTGAATTCCGGGTTTTTCCTCATGAGTTCGGCCGCCCTTCGCTCGGCGTGATGGACCGTCGAATGGTCCCGGCCGCCGTAGAAATCGCCTATTTCGGCGAGGCTGAAGCCCGTCAGACGCCTGGCCAGATACATGGCCGCGTGTCTGGCGGCCGCCGCGCGCGGCCGCCGCCCGCCGGACCTGATCTCCGCTCCCGATACGCCGAACTCGGATTCGACCAGCCGCAGTATCTCCTCCTGCGAGACGGCGCCGTCCCTGACCAGCCCCATGTCCCGCATGGCCTCGCGGCACATCGCCATATCCGGCGCCCGCCCCTCGGCCATCGAGAGCGCCGCCAGCTTCGCGACCACGCCTTCGACCTCGCGGACGTTCCCCCCGACCCGCGCGGCGATGGAATCCAGCACGTCCTCCGGCAGCGACAGACCCCGCCTGAGCGCCTTCTGCTCCACCAGCGCCCGGCGCGTCTCGACGCCGGGCGGGTCCAGGCGCACCACCAGGCCGGAAACCAGACGCGTAATCAGCTTCTCGCCGAGGCTGCCGATCTCGCGCGGATGGGCGTCACACGTCACCGCCACCTGGCGATTCGCGTTTCGCAGGGTATCGAAGGTGTGCAGGAATTCCTCGCAGGTCTTTTCTCGCGTCCCGAGGAACTGTACGTCATCCACGGCAAGGCAGTCGCAGTTGCGGAACCTGGCCCGGAATTCGTCGAGCCTCTTTGCCTGAATGGCGCGTATGTACGAGTTGGTAAACTCCTCGCACGAAAGGTACAATATCCTCGCGCCGGGCCGCGACGAATGCAGCCCATGGCATATGGCCTGCAGAAGATGAGTCTTGCCGAGACCGGATGCCCCGTATATGCAGACCGGGTTGTAAACCGGGGACGGCGATTCGACGACCGTCCGGCATGCCGCATGAGCCATGCGGTTGCACGGACCGGCCACGAAATTCTCCAGCGTAAGATCAGGATTAAGACGGATGCCGCGGTCGCACGCGGGCGCGACGGCTACGGCTTCAGCGACCAAGGTCGCAGACTCCTCCGACCGGCGCTTTGCGTACTGCGCCCCCGTTATCGTGAACTCGATATCGGGCGGCGACTCCAGCCCCATCACTTCGGCCGCCGCGCGTCCTATCTCGCGCGAATAATGGGTCCGCAACCATTCCTTGACGAAACGGTTCGGCACGCCGAGCTCCAGCCGGCGTTCATCCCAGGAAAGCGCCGATATGCCTTGGTTACGGAACCATACTTCGAAGCTTGACTGCGGTAAACTTTTTGCCAGATGTTCGAGTACATTCGCCCATTTCGCTACTCCTACCTCAGGCACAACATATCCCCCCGGCGAATGCACCATGTGCGGTCCATCCGCCTTGTAAAAGCCCACACTTAGTTTTCGTCAACAGGAGAAGCCGGATCCGGCTTCCCCTGGGAGAGTCTCCTTTGCCCTGACGGACGAATTCTATAATCCCCCCGGGATCCTTTGTCAATATGAAAAAATTGAGAAAAAGTTTATTAGCCCAACATATTGCTGGCAAATAAGTTAGGTTTAAAAATTTTCTATTGGAACATTAAAGGGAAGATGCTGGCGGTCCAACCCTTCTCTTGTCCGCATGGAAGGACTGACATATGATTATCTCGAATTATCTACCGCATAATAATGTTCATGGGCCCTTTGCCCTGCGAGGGGCAGGTTGTTATACCTGTCTCTTATACACATCT
>JAOACM010000383.1 GCA_026417845.1 Planctomycetota bacterium
GCTCGCCATGGCGTGGGAGCTTCAGCTCGAGGAATACTGGGGCTACTACCTGGCCGCCTACAGTTCGAATCCGCCGATGACCTTCGTGGACTACCTGGAGAAGGTTGTCCGGAACCTGAGGGAGGAGGGGAGGAAGCGGGAGCTGAAGAAGGCAATGGCCCTGCCTCCGGACCACCCGGACAGGGAGGCGCTGATAGCCGAGTACAGCAGGCCCGTGATATGCGAGTACGAGACGGCCATATCTCCGTACATGGATATAGACTACGGGCTCAGGCGCCGGATAGGCCGACTGAAGCTGAGGGGGGCGGCAGAGGAGGAGTTCGACGCGCTGAGCCATTCGCCGACGGCGGTGGCGCCGATCATACCGCTGACCGAGGCCGCCCGCATGCCGAGCTTCGTGCAGTTCGTGCCCGAGGTTGACGGGGTGGTGCGACGGTTTCCTATGCTGATGGTGCACCTGCCTCCGGAGGACCTGCTGGCCGGGAAGCGCGGAACGCTGTATCCCTCCCTGGGGCTTGCCATCTGCATGGACCTGCTGGGCGTGCGGTTCGAGGACATCGTGGTGCGCCCGGGGAAGGAAATACTGCTGCCTGGCGCCAGGGACCCGCGCACCGGCAGGCGCTTCGACCTGAGCATACCTATAGACGAACACGGGCGCATGTTCATAAACTGGGTCGCCCCCTGGGTAGACGAAAACGACCTGCCGCACGTGTCGCTCGGCGACCTGCTGGAACGCGACAACGAGACCGGCAGGCTGACCGAAACGGCCATAAAACGCGCGGCGCTGTTCCGCGACAAGATCGCGATAATAGGACTGACCGGCACCGGCACCCACGATATGAACCCGATACCCCTCCAGGCGCGCTACCCGCTGGTCGGCGCGCACGGGAACGTAATCAACACGATCCTGACCGGGCGGTTCATCAGGCAGGTCCCGGCCGCGCTGAACGCGGCTCTGGTGCTTGGCGTCACGCTGCTGCTGGGGCTGGCGCTTACCCGACTCGAGAGGCTGTGGGCGCTGGCCGGCTTCGTGATCCTGGCCGCCGCCTACTTCGCGACCGCCTACGCAGCCTTCGCGTTCGGGGGACTGGTGGTGGACGTGGCGCACGCGGAGGGCGCCCTGCTGTGCACGTCGCTGGGGATGTTCGTATACCGCTACATGACCGAGGAGCGGCGCAGGCGCCAGTACCGCGGAGTCCTCCAGTACTATCTGGCGCCGGATGTGGTCGAGGAACAACTGAAAGATCCGGACTCGATAAGACTCGGAGGCCAGAAGCGCGAGGTCACAGCGCTGTTCTCGGACATCGAAAAGTTCTCGACCATATCCGAAAAGGTCGGCGACCCGGAGAAGCTCGTGAAACTGATGTCGCATTACTTCGACGTTGCGTGCGCCCCGATGTGGAACCGCAAGGCGGTCATAGACAAGTTCATCGGCGACGCCATCGTGGCATTCTGGAACGCCCCGAAGGCGCTGCCGGACCACGCGCTCCAGGCGTGCCTGGCCGCGCTGGAGACGAAGCGGGCGGAGGCCTCACTGGAACCGCTCGTCCGCGAATTCGGACTGCCCTTCCCCCTGCGCACCCGCATAGGGATAAACACCGGCGAGGTCACCGTCGGGAACATGGGTTCGCCCACAAAGTTCAACTATACGATACTGGGCGACGCGGCCAACCTGGCGAGCAGGCTCGAGGGCGCAAACAAGGCGTTCAGAACCTACATAATGATAGGCGAGAGCACCTATGAGCAGGCGAAGGACGGGATCGAAGCGCGCGAGGTTGACAGGGTGGTGGTCGTCGGCAAGACTCAGCCGATAAGGGTATACGAGCTTCTGGGGGCGAAGGGGGAGCTGAGGGAGCCGTGGCCGGAGGTGCTGGAGCTGTTCGCGAAGGCCCGCACAGCCTATCTGAAGCGCGAGTTCGAGAAGGCCGCCGGACTGTTCGCCATGATACTCGACAAAGTCCCAGGCGACGGGCCGTCTGAGGTCTACCTGCAGCGCTGCCGCGTATACATGATGAAGGCCCCGCCCCCCGACTGGGACGGCACCACGAAGCTGACGGAAAAGTAGGGGCGGGTTTCTATCCCGCCCCATCCCCCGGCACCGGGGGCACGGGAGCGCCGAAGGGCCTGTCTGAAAACCTGCCCGTCGCGAAGCTTGCGGCCCTGCGCCAGCGCGAATAGGAGGTTGGTCAAGCACTGAGGGGAACGGCATCCGGCCTTGACGCGGCTCGTTTCATGGGAGGCTCTCAGATCCCATCCAGAAACCTCCTGCCGGAAAAGCTACTGGCCTCTATCCGTAAGCTCCGCGCCCGGGGTTTGTGGACAGGCTCTTGCCCGCCCTGTATTCTGTCTCCCGGCGGAACGACAGCATGCGAGCCGGATCAGATGTTCACGTTCCTGAACTGGGGCAGGTGCTTCCTGTTTGCCCTGAACATCTCGCGGACCATCTTGCGTATCTCCGCCAGCGAGAGCACCGCGGCGGTCAGCGGGTCGTAACATATGGCGCGGAAGACCAGCTCCGGATCGCCGGTCAGCGCCGCCTCCACGGCCATCTCCTCGACCGCTATTGAAACGTTGTTCAGCGCCGCGCACTGGGGCGGCAGCGGCCCGACGTGTATTGCGTTGAAGCCCCTCCTGTTGGCCACCACGGGCACTTCGACGCACGCCTTAGGCGGCAGATTGTCTATCAGGCCGTCGTTCGGGACGTTCCCGTTGAACTCGAACATCTCCCCGCCGAGATAGGCGTTTATTATCGAGGCCGCGTACTCATGCCCGCGCTTCAGATCTACCGGTTTTGCGAGTATCTTCTCGATGTCCTTCCGCCAGGTCTTCTCGCGGGCCATGTAATGCTTCAGTATGTAGCTCTCCTCGCCCGGATTCCATCCCGTACCGTGAGTGCAATATTTCTCGATCAGGTCCTTCCTCTTCCTGAACCACCAGTTGTATTCGGAGTTATGCCCGCTCGACTCGGTCACGTAATACCCGAGCTGGAGGAACATTTCGTTCCGAACCTGTTCCTCATCGTATGTCTTCCTGTTCGAGCTGACGACCTTCCGCAGCGTCGGATACAGGTCCTTATGCTTGTGTTCGAGCTTTACGTACCAGGCCTGGTGGTTTATGCCCGCGCAGGTGTATACGAGTTCCTTGTATGGGACGCCGCACCACCTTGCCAGCATCATCGCGGTGCCCTGCACGCTGTGGCAAAGGCCCGTAAGCCTTATGCGGCTGGTCCGCTGCATCGCTCTGCACAGCATGGCCATGGGATTGGTGTAGTTCAGGAGTATGGCATCCGGGCAGAGTTCCTCCGCGTCCTTCGCGATGCTCACCATGACAGGTATCGTCCGCAGTGCTCTGAACACGCCGGAGGGCCCACGCGTGTCGCCGACGTTGGTGCTGACACCGTACCTGTTGGGAATCAGGATATCGTGCTTCCAGATATCCACGCCGCCGGCCAGGATGGTGACCAGCACGGCATCGGCGCCCTTCAGCGCTTCGCGCCTGTCCATCGTAGCCTCGATCTTCGCCGGGTAATTCCCGGCCTCGATGATCTTCCGGACGGCGCGACGGGCGAAATCCAGCCTCTCCCTGTTTATGTCCATCAGGACGAGGGTGGAGTCCTTCAGGAGGTCGAAGGTGAGTATGTCGCGCACGAGCCCCCTGGTGAACCCGAAACTGCCGGCCCCGATGAACGCAATCCTTGCCATGACGCCGTCCCCTTTCCCGTGAGGTCGCCCCCGCTTCCCCGAGGCCTTTCCATATCCCTCCCGGCCCGCCCCTGGGCCCGAGACCTTGAATGATCGGGCAGCGTAGGAGGGCGCTGTTTTTTTTCAAGCATGGCAAAATACCTCCGAACCCCGGATGCTTGACTTTTTTGTGGTACCCTGCGACAGCATACGGAGCGCCCGACGTCCATATCAGGCGCCAGGCGCGCCTGGGATGGACCCGGTCGCGCCCGCCGGCAACGGCAGGGTGGGTGTCGGGGGCATGCGCGCTCGGAATGTACTTCAGCTGCTGCCGCAGGATTCCCTCCGGTCCCTCAACCGCGCCGTGTGAGGTACTGCCGAAACGTGCCACATTTGATCGTGTTTTGCGTCACATTTCTAGCTCTACTGTAACCGTTTCTGCTCTACGACGAACCTCCGGCGGGGTGGATAGCGGCCTGTCTTTCGGATCCAAGCGTAGATGCGCGCCTCTTCGTTGCGACGCAGGACTTCGCTGACATGAGCGGCGATCTGCCGCCGGGAAAGGGGCGGATCACAAGGCAGTTGCGAAAAGAGATTCCGCGTCTGCGGCACCGTCAGAGCCGGTTTTTTTTACCGAGCCGGCGATGCTCCAGGGTCATAAACCAAAGGGCCAGTATGGAGAGCGTCATGTGGTGATGCCAGCCCACCCAGCTCCGCACTTCGTATTCATCAAGTCCCACTTCCCCCTTCGCGGCCTCGAAGAGTTCCTCGATCAGGTGCCGCCGGCCGGCCGCGCGGATCAGCTCGGCCAGGGGAACTTCCGGCCCAGCATTGGAAAGGCAGAACCGGATGCGCGGGACGTCTTCCACGGTGCGGATCGCGAGCAGTCTCTCTCCGTCTCCGATCTTTTCCTCCTGCGAAG
>JAOACM010000384.1 GCA_026417845.1 Planctomycetota bacterium
GGGGAATCCCATGCGACGGAGCGGTCTCCAAAGTCCCGGCGGATCGCGTCCGCGAAGGACCCGCCGCCCGGGACCGGTCCCGCGCCTCCCGCCGCCGCCGGGATCGCCAGCAGCATCGCCGCCGCCAGTCCCGCCGCCCACAGGGTAGCCAGGTCGTCGGCGCCAGATATGGCTTCTCCCCCGGGACCGCGGAGGTTCCGGCGGAGGTTCGAGTACAGGCCCCAGCTCACCGCCGCCACCGCAAGCAGGAAGGACCACAACACCCGGTCAGCGAAAGACCCTTCCGCCCCCGCTCCCTCCCCACCGGCCAGCGCGATGACGGCCACGCCTCCGAAACACAAAGCCACGGGGAAGGCGAGGGAGGCCAGGGATGGCGCGGGGCGGGCGCCGTCATCCGCCTCCTTCACCCGGAATATGCGCCGCATGACCCCTACAGCCGCAGGTCTGCCCAGCAGCATCGTAAATATCGGATGCAGATAGTTGATCAGGAACGCCTGGCTCGCGGGCATGTAGCGGTAGGCCGGATAGAAAAGCAGAGGATACACGATCCAGCCGGAGATGGCCATCGCCAGGAGCAGACCGCCATTCCGGCGGGCCAGTGCAACGGCCGCCCTCATCCGTCCGCGCGCCAGAGTCACCGCGGCGAGGAACCCGAATGCCGCCGCGGTGCCATATATCGTCAGGGCCAGGGGCGGGACTCCGCCGCGCACGGCTGGTCTTATGAAGACCGGGCTGAGGCTCCAGAGAAGTACGACCGAGGCGGTCAAACCGAGAACTTTTTTCATGATCCTCCCGGGCGCGGCGCGTACGTCCCCGTTCCGCGGACCTGTGGCGACCGGTCGCGCGGCGTCCCGACTCCCGCCGCGCACCCGGCGCCAGGCTGCGATTCTACCCGAACCGGAAGGCAGTACCACGTAATGCGCGCCCCGTCCGGGCCCGAAGGTGCGTGGCCGTAACCGCGGAGTCCGGAATATATGGGGTCTGGATGCCTGATCCGCCTTCTCCGGCCGCCCGATTCGAAGGGCGCGGACCGGATATGTGTACCCGGGGCGCGTCCCGCGCGGGTCGCTTCGAGACCCTGCATTTGCGGTAATGCACCCCAGGCCCGATGCGATCATCGCGCGGGAGGCGCAGAAGGCGCGCCGGAACGGCGGGCGATCGCTGCCGCCGGAGCGACTTGCGAAACGGGGCGGGGCGGGGCATCTTTCCGGCGGATATGGATCGCACCCGGTACGGAGGCGCAGAATGGGGGGACGGCATGCCTGGAAGAACGTCGCGGCCGGTTACGGTCGCTTGCGCGCAGATCGAGGTCTCCGACGACATCGCGCTGGCCTGCGAAAAGATCGCTGATGCGATGTCTGAGGCCGCCGGGCGCGGGGCGCGTCTGGTTATATTCCCCGAGTGCGCGATAGGCGGATACTATCCCAACGAATGGAGAGAAGGCGCCCGCGCGATGTGCTGGAAGGCGATAGATGCGGCGCTTGACTGCCTCCGGCGGCTCTGCCGGAGGCATCGCCTCTCTGTCGTGGCCGGCGCTCCGCGCCGCACGGGCGGCCGCATCCTCAATTCGGCGTTCGCCATCGGCGGGGACGGCAAAGTCCTGGCGGTCTACGACAAGATACACCTGACCGGCATGCGTTCCGGCCGCGACGACGCCGGCTTCTTCTCCCGAGGTCGGTCGCTGCCGGTCTTCCGGGCGGAAGGGATCGCCGTCGGGATGCAGATATGCATGGACTTCAGGTTCCCCGAGCCGTATCGGATCCTGCGGGGGAAGGGCGCGCGTCTGGTATGCCAGCCGACATGCGTCGCGGGCCGCTCCGGCTTGTGGAAGAGCGGCATACTCCAGGCCCATATCGCCTCCAGGGCCGCGGAGAACGAATTCTTCGTTGCCCTGTGCAATTCGGCCGGCCCCTTCCAGAATATGCCGTCGCAGATCGTCGGGCCGGACGGCGATGTCCTGGCCCGCGCGCCGCTCGATGAGGAAACCGTCATATACGCCGAAATTGACCCGCTGAGGCGGCCGCGGATGGATATTCTCGGCTCGCTCGCGGAAGATCTCTACGCGATCGAATGGAGGGGGGACTGAGGCCGCGGGCTTCGTAACTGTCTGCCGTGCCCATATGTGGTGCCGCGGCGGGCAGAGCGGATCCATTTGTGCCAGCGCTGCTGTTGCCCCGTCCGTGGCGCGCCACTGCAGATGGCAGTCGCCACCAGAACGCGGCAGACAATTGCCAGGCTCCGGCGCCGGGGGGGACGGGAGCCGACGCTGGGATGCGAGTCTGACCCGACCGCGGCTCCGGCGCCGAGGGAATGACGGAGGGCGGAAGGCGGGAAGGCCGCAAGGAGGGGCTGCGGATCCGACCGATAGTAATCGTCTGCCGCGTCCATGTGTCGGGGCGGGGAATACGTGGCCGTAAATGCGGGGATTCCCGGGTCAGGAAGCAAGGGCCAGGCGGTTGCGACCGGCGGCGCGCGGTAAAAGCGGATCCATTTGCAGTAGCGTCGTTGTTGTCCTGCCCGGGCGCACCGGTGCGGATGGCAGCTGCCACCTGAACGCGGGAGACAGTTGCAGCCGATGACTGGAGGGAAAATGCGAGAGCTGATCAGAGAGTGCGATTTCACGGTGGTCGGAGGCGGCATGGCTGGGTTGTGCTGCGCCATCGCGGCGGCGAGGCACGGCGTCAGGACATGCCTGGTGCACGACAGGCCGGTGCTTGGCGGGAACGCCTCGTCCGAGAGCGGCGTCTGGATCGCCGGCGCGACCGGCGGGGCCAACAACAGGTTCGCGCGCGAAGGCGGGATAATCGAAGAGATACTGATGACCAACCGCTACGTCAATCCGGAGGGCAACCGGCAGATATGGGACGCGGTGCTCTTCGATTTCGCGCTCCGGGAAAAGAACCTGGCGCTCGACATGAACGCCAGCGTCTGCCGCGCCGAGGTAGAGCCGGCCGGCCACATAAGGTCGTGCACCGCCTGGCAGCTCGGGACCGAAACCTGGATAACCTACCGCAGCAGGTTCTTCGCGGACTGTTCGGGCGACGGCACTCTGGGGGCGCTGGCCGGCGCGCCGTTCCGCAGGGGTCGCGAGGCGCGGGACGAATTCGGCGAGTCGCTGGCGCCGGAGAAGGCCGACGGGCTGACGATGGGGCAGAGCATCGTCTTCGCCACGCGCCGGATGCCGCACAAGGTCCGCTTCGTGAAACCGTCCTTCGCCAGGGACATATCCGCTACCTCGGTAGTCTCCTGCCGTCCGATAGCCGTCGAGGACAGGGACCAGACTTACATGTGGTGGTGGGTCGAGTACGGCGGGACGCTGGACACTATCCACGACGCCGAGGAGATCCGCTTCGAACTGATACGGCTGGCTTACGGCATATGGGATTACATAAAGAACAGCGGGAAGTTTCCCGCCGACAACCTGCAGCTCGACTGGATATCCCGCGTCCCCGGCAAGCGCGAGAACAGACGCTTCGCAGGAGATTACATCCTGCGCGAGCGCGACCTGTTCGAGCAGACCCGGTTTCCGGACCGGGTTGCCCACGGAGGCTGGTCAATAGACCATCACCCGCCGGAGGGAATATATTCGAAGGAACCGCCGTCCCGGCATATCCACCTGAAGGGGATATACGACGTGCCGTTCCGCTGCCTGTACTCAAGCCGGGTGGGCAACCTGTTTTTCGCGGGGCGGGATGTTTCCGTGACGAACGTGGCCTTCGGCTCCACGCGCGTGATGGCCACATGCGCGGCCATGGGGCAGGCGGTCGGGACCGCCGTCGCCATATGCCTTGAGCGGGGGGCCGGGCCGCGGGATATCGTCGCGCGCCATATGCCTGAGCTGCATCGGCGCCTGCGGGAGGACGATCAGCACATTGTCGGCATCAGGTGGGAGGATCCGGCGATGGAGGGCGCGCGCGTCTCGGCCTCCGGGTGCGCCGTGTGCGAAAATCCGGACGCCTCCGGGGAACTCCTGGCGGCGCCGCTGGACGAGACCCTGCTGTTCACGTTTCCGCTCACGGCCGGGCGTATCGAACGGATCGAGATGTGCGTCGAGTCGGAGGCGGCGCGGACGCTGCGCGCGGGGCTGTGGCGCCCGGAACGCGACGAAAACTTCTACCCGGACGTGGAGGTGGCGGCGGCGGAGGCCCGCGTGGGGGCCGGGCGCGGATGGGCGGCGTTCGAGTTCGGGATCGAAGTGGATGTGCCTGGTTTCCATCTCCTGCGGATAGAGGCGGCGCCGGGCGCGAAGCTGATCCTTAACCGCGAGCGGCTGTTCGGCTGCTTCCTGCAGCGGTGCGCCAGACACGCCGGCAGGCCGTTCATGGAGCTCACCAGACGGCGGATGCCCGCGGGGACGCCCGTATTCAGATGCGTCCCCGCCGCGCACGAGTACGTGCCGTCGGATGTCCTGTCGGGTTACGAACGCCCCTTCCGCCGACCGAACGCGTGGATTTCGGAACGGCTTCAGCCGGGCAGGGAGACGTGGCTTCAGGTGGACCTCCCGGAGGAAAGACAGCTCGCGGCGGCGGCCCTGGTGCTCGATACGGACCCTGTCTCTTATACACATCT
>JAOACM010000038.1 GCA_026417845.1 Planctomycetota bacterium
AGATGTGTATAAGAGACAGAGCCTGTACAGCTGCTGGTTGATCTCGGCGCGGAAGCGCGCCTCCTCCAGCACCAGCCCCGACCGCGCCTTCTCCAGCAGCTCGATGGCCTTCGAATATCTGCCGGCCGCCATCTCGAGCTCGCCGTGCGCGTAGAGTTCCGCCGGCGTTTCCTTCCCGGCCACCGCGGCCCTCACCCTGTCCAGATCGTAGTTGACCGCGAGATAGCCCGGAGCGCATTCGATCTCGAAGGTGTCGCCGTAGCGCCGCAGGCTCATCCGGTTGACCAGGAGGAAAGGATCCTCCGTGTTGACCAGCGGGTCTCTGACTTTTTTGCCCTGGTAGGTGTCGGTAAGGTATTCGGGACTGTAGAACCACTTCTCGGCCACGACCTTCCGTTCACGGAGGGAGACGGTGCTCTGGTTCCAGGATAGCGTACCCCATCCGGCGATGCCGCCCATGAGCACCCAGTCATCCTCCGTTATGATGGGGCGGCAGTTGCTGCAATTCGCCGCCGTGGGACGCCCCCCGCCCTGGACGTTGGCGCCCGGCGGGTCCCTGTGGGGCGAGACCGCAACATGCTTCCACAGTTCCTTGCCGGAGGACGCCTCGATCAGGTGGATGTGGAAGTTCGTCTGGATAACGAGGTTGCCGTCGCTGGTCATACCTATCAGGCCGCGGGGCCGCCCGAGGTATGCCGGTTGCCCGGGGAACCCGAACGGCCTGCAGTGGTACGTCCACAGCGCCTTGCCGGTGCGCGCGTCGAAGCAGAGGAGCAGGCTGGAATCTACCGGGGTCACGTACACGCGGTCGCCTGAAACCAGCGGCGGTCTGTTGGCCCACAGGTTGTCAACGGGTTCCTCGGTATTATGCACCTTTTCCCGGTGCGGGTAGCGCGAGACCCAGCGGACCTCGCCGGTCGCCGCGTCCAGCGCGGCAACGATCCCGCAATTCGTCGTGTGGTATAAAGTCCCCCCAGCGAGCGTCGGCGGCGAGGAATAGATGCGGATCTTGCGCCGGGCGGTGCTGATGGTGAACTTGTCCGGCGAGCGCCGGACGAGCGTGCGTTTCCAGATTATCTTCCCGGTCCGGCTGTCGAAGCACGTGATGCCCGCTTCGCTGAACAGATGCGCGTTTCCGGCTATCTCGTCGTAGACGAATGGTGCATAGACGCAGTTACGGCCGGCCGTGGGCGTGCACAGGTATCGCGTATTGTAATCCGCCTCGCAGGTCGCAGCTATGCTGCCGGCGGCCCACCTGAACTGGCCGGTCAGCATGTCGAGCGCCACGAGGCTGGGGCCGTTCTTGTATATGCTGGTGAAGACGAGGCCGTCGTGAACCAAGACGTCCTGGTCCGGATAGAAATATATCTCAAAATTCTCCGCGCACCAGCTGGTTCGCCACTCGCGGTCGAACCAGTCTATGTGCCCCGCGGGGGCATAGCGCCACTTTTCTTCCCCCGTCAGGAGCGACCTGCACAGCACTGTGTTCTTGTAGCGGTAGATGATGCGGTTGCCGACCACCGTCGGCTGCATGAAGCTTATCTTGTCGCGCCTGGAGGCGGGCAGCGGAACCTTCCACACGAACGACTTGCTGCTCAGGGCGGTCTTCGGCCGCGGGAACAGGGCATAGTCGTTCATGGAAACGCAACCGGGGCTTCGCCGCTGATCGAGCGCGCCGGCCGCCGGCTTCGACCGCCCCTCTATCAGGCGGAAATATGCCTCGGCGCGCTGCCGGTCGGCGGGATCGAGCTTCATACTTCCGATCCCGGCCTTGACCGCCGCATAGAGGTCCTCGCGGCCGAGGTTCCAGTAGCAGTCCGCCAGCTTCTGCAGGATCTCCAAGCGGTTCACGTCGCTGTAGCGGTAATAGTTGAGCAGCTCCTCGAGGTAATGGCGCGCCAGCTCGTAGACGCCCTCGTCCAGCGCGGCGCTCCCCAGAACGAAGAGCGCATCGTCGCCCCAGCTGGTGGCCATGTACTTCTCGACCACCTCGGCGTAGTCGGGCAGCGAGTTGTACCGGGCGGCGCGGAGAAAGAGCTGCTTGGCCTCGGGATCCTTCATGGTCCGGTAATAGGCCAGTTCGCTCTTCGGCATGGCAAGCAGCCGCCGATGGGCGTAAAGCGGCGACGGGATGAAAACCCCCTCTTCGGCTATCTGCCAGAGGTCGTCCTGGAACTTGTCTATGACCTCCTGGTACAGGCGCATCGCCTCCCGCCACTCGCGCCGCTCCTCCAGTTCCTTCGCCTTCTTGAACAGCCCGTCCACCCGCGTGTCGCGGTTAACGTAGGCCATGTTGAAGTAATGCGGCTGGAGGCTGAGCGGAAGCTTGCCGCCGCCCGCGACCCATCCCCAGTCCACGAACGACGGCCGGTAACCGGCGTATATCTCCTCGAAGGAAGGCGCCCGCGCCCCGCTTTCCTCTCCGCCCGCCGGAGCCGGAGTCTCCGCCGGACCGCCCTCCCCGGCCCGGACCGTAGACGGTATGATCTCCACTGCCAGCCACAAGACCGCCCACGTTATCGAAACGATCCTGCCGGGAACGAAGACTGCTCCACCGTTCGACCTTCCACCATTCATCATGATTTGGCTCCACGATTCCGGCATGGACGTCCCTCGATGTCCCCCTGTCGTCCTTTCCGAAAAAGCCGGCATTCACGCGGACGATCTTAACGCCTCTCCAGAAACCTCTGGATGGGGAAGGAAGCAACCTTGACCATAAGCTCCGTGCCCCGAGGTCTCTTGGATTAAGCTTCTGAGACAATAATATATACACCACTTCCTCAACCGTTACCGGCAATTATCCTTTCTCCTGCCGGACCGCCGGCGACATGGGCGTATGATCTGAAATACGGCTTCTTTCGGGCCGCAACCGCCCGGATGCTTTTGACTTCCCGATGCTGCGACGGGGAGATTTCTGGAAATCCAAGGGGGCGAGCGTGCCGCCCCAATACCCCGCCCGCAACTGTTTACCGTACCCACGCGTTGGAACAGCGGGTGGAGCATATCCACATGTGGTAGCGCCATTGCCGCCCCAACTCGAGCGCGCCAGAGTGCTGGCCGGCTACCCGAACGCGGCAAACAATCCCGCTCTGCTGGAGGATCCCGGTCCCCTGTCGTCCTGCCCTTGGATAACCGGTCGGTTTGCTTCGGGACGCAGGACATGATAAAACGCGCGCACGTACCGGCTTCCGATGATCGCGAGCAGGCTTCGCCGTTGCGGAGGATCGGAGAATAGCCCGCGGCAGCTCACGCCTGCGGGAAGGACCATGCGCTTGCCGGACCGCTTATTGGCGGGCCGAAGGTTCCTTCCGTACGCAGAGGGGCGGATCGTCTGAAGATGCCCACTACCGGGCGCTTGCGTTTTTCCCTGACTTCCGTGCGGAGACAGCTGGCGGAAGAAGCGCAGCTGGTCCCGCTGAACGCGATACATTTGCGGAGATAAGAGGGAACGCGTCGTGAGTAAAAAGCCCGAAACTTTCGCCATCAGAACCTTCGGCTGCAAGGTCAACGCCTACGAAAGCCAGGCGATCCGCGAACGCCTCGCCGAACGCGGCCTCCGCGAAGTTCCGTGCACGACGTGCGCCCCAGATTGTCCGACTGGCTTCCCTGACGGGTTCGACGTCTTCCGTCCTGCGACAGCACCGACCGGCGCGACAGAAGGTCCCGCCAGCCATGCCACCGGAGCGCACGATGCTGGAACGATGCGACGCTGCAGGCCGGATATCGTTATCGTAAACACATGCGTGGTAACGGGGACAGCGGAGCGTCGCAGCCTGCGGGCGCTGCGCGAGGCGCGGGCGATGGTCGGCCCGGGCGGCATCGTCGCGGCCGTCGGCTGCATGGCCGACCATCCATCCGCCAGAAAAAGGGCCGCCCGCTACGCCGACATATGCCTGGGAAACTCCCGGAAGGCATACCTCGCGTCAATACTCGGCTTGCCACAGCCCATTCAGGCGATCCAAGCCTCAGCTTCGATCTCAGCTGTTTCGACCCCATCGCCAGAAATGGGCATATCGCGTTTCGAGGGACGGACCAGAGCGTTTGTCAAGGTGCAGGACGGCTGCGACCAGCGCTGCTCATATTGCATCATACCGGCCGTAAGAGGACGATCCCGCAGCCGCAATCCAGCGGAAGTCCTTGACGAAATCGCCCGCCTCCTTGATGCCGGCTACCGGGAAATCGTCATAACGGGAATTCACCTCGGAGCTTATGGCAAAGACTTGCTCCCTTCGACCGACCTTGTGCATCTATGCGAAAGAATATGCTCCATGCGAGGCGAATTCCGTATTCGATTGTCTTCGATCGAAATAGTCGAGATTTCGGACAGCCTTTTGGATTTGATGGCCTCGTCCCCGAAGCTTTGTCCGCACCTGCATGTGCCGCTTCAGTCTGGCGACGATGGCGTCCTCAAAGCCATGCGCAGGCCATACACCGCCGGCAGATTCCTTGCGACCGTCGCACGGATACGCTCCAGTCTCGACGCCCCGGGACTTTCAACCGATATCATCTACGGCTTTCCGGGCGAGACTGAGGCGGCATTTGAGAACACGCTATCGGTCGTCAGGGAGGCCGGTTTCACAAGGCTGCATGTCTTCCCGTTCAGCCCGCGCGGCGGAACGGACGCGGCGCGGTTGCCCGGACGGATCGGCAGGGCCGGGATGGCCCGGCGCGGAGATATCCTTGCCCGGCTGGCCGCGGAAGCCATGGGCAGAGCGCACAGAGAGTGGCTGGGCCGCGAGGCGGTGGTACTGGTAGAAAGCGAGCGCGACCGGAAGACCGGCCTGCCGGCGGGATACTCCGAACGCTACGCGCGCGTACTGATCGAAGGCGCCGGACCGGAAATATGCGGCAGGTTCGTAAAGGTGCGGTTGTCCGGGATGCGCGGGGAGTGCATACTGGGAAGACTTCAGACCTGAAACCTGAGATCTGAAGCAGAGGTGCGACGGGCGGGCGTTCGCGGACCGCAAGCCGGCTTCAGGCCCTGTTCAGAAACCTCCGAATGGGCCGGGCGGGACGTCGCGGAAGCCTTGGCCGCCGGGGGGGATGGGATCTTAACGCCTCCGGCCCGTGACCGTCTGGCCGGAGGAGTGCCTTTGGCCGGAGCGCGCCGCCTTCCAGGCGGCGGGTCCGGCACACTTCAGTAAGGCGGCGCGGAGGGGCGGCGAATGGCGGGCGGTCCCACCCTGGACCTGAGGCGTGAGGTCTGAAGCGTGATGCCTGACGGCCGATCGGAGATACCCTGCGTGTCGGAACAGACTGGCGCCGACGCGATGCAGCCTGTACCCGATCCGGCGGCTGAGAAGGTCGCCGGGCCGGACCTGTCGCGCCTGGGGTCGCTGGCCCGCCGCGGCGTTCTGTGGACCTTCATCCAGACGATCCTCAGGAACGTAATCAGCCTCGGCGCGACGGCCATCCTGGCGCGCATCCTCACCCCCCGCGACTACGGCCTGATCGGCATGGTCGGGACCCTCACGGCATTCCTGCAGGTCTTTTCCGACATGGGCCTTTCCTGGGCGGCCATCCAGCGCAAGGACCTCACAAAAGCCCAGATGGACAATCTGTTCTGGATAAACTCGGCCGCGGGGGGGCTCCTGTGGATCGCGAGTGCCGCGGCCGGGCCTCTGCTGGCGTGGTTCTACGGGGAGCCGGAGCTTTCCGCGGTGACGGTGGCGACGGGCGCATCGTTCCTGCTGGGCGGGCTTGCCGTCCAGCCGATGGCGCTGCTCAAGCGCCAGATGCGGTTCAGGGAACTCGCCATGGCCGAGACGGCCGGTACGGCGGCCGGCGCTGCGGCCGGCATCGCCCTGGCCCTGCTCGGCTTCTCATACTGGGCGCTCGTCTGGCAGGGCATCGCCGGCCAGCTCGTCCGCGCCGCAGCCATGTTCGTTGCCGCCCGCTACAAACCCGGCCCCTTCAGAACCGGCCAGGGCACCTGGAGCCTGCTGACTTTCGGGGGGACCCTGGCGCTGGGCGGCTTGTTCTCATACATATCGGGGAATCTGGATTTCCTTCTGCTGGGCAAAGTGTGGGGTCCGGAAGAACTCGGATACTACAGCCGCGCGTGGTTCCTGATGTTCCTGCCGGGGATAATAACCATGCCGGGCGTAAGCGATGTGATGAGATCCGCCTTGTGCTCCGTACAGGATGACCAGCCGCGTTTCGAACAGGCCTACAGAAAGGCCGTGCGGATGGTGGCCTTCGTAGCTATGCCTGTTTCTGCAGGTTTTTTTGCAACTGCGAGTGAAGCCGTTCGTGTTATTTACGGCCCTCGATGGGAACCTGCAGTGCCGGTATTACGGTGGCTTATAGCGGCAAATTTTCTTGGCCCAATAGCAGCGACTTTCTCCTGGATATATCTGGCCAAGGGCAAGACGAAGCCGGTTTTGAAGATATCGTGCGCTATGGCCATGTTAGTAGCTTGTTCTTCTTCCGCAGGATGCCTCTGGGGACCGGAAGGGATAGCAGCCGGCAGACTCGTATCCGGTACCATAATCGCTGTGCCGGTATTTTTTCTGGCACACAGGGTTGGTGGATTGAATTGGGCGAATACCGCGCGCGATATAACGGCTCCGATCATTGCCAGCGTGCTGACGGGCTTCGTCGCTGCAGGCATTGGACGGCTGGCGGCAGACTGCAGCTTAAGCTGGAGCGTTACACTTGCATGTAAGATATTCGCCGGTATTTTGTCTTATGCGTTCTTGAGTTCGTGGTGGCTTAAAGATTACGCTGTTGAGTTCCTCGGAACGATCAGGGGCTATTTCGGGCGCGAGAAGATGTCGCCTGACGACTGAAAGAAGGGGTGAATTTCATGAAGCCTCTCATCTCAGTCGTTATCCCGGTCTACAACCGCGAGAAGCTGGTCGGCGACGCGATCCGCTCAGCCCTGGAGCAGGAAACGACATTCCCCTTCGAAGTGATTGTCGTTGACGACGGTTCTACGGACGGAACGGTCGCTGCCGTTAAATCCTTCGGAGACAAAGTGAAGCTTATCGCTTTCCCTGCCAATAGAGGAGGGTGCGCCGCCCGGAATGCGGGTGTCGAAGCGGCTCAGGGCGAATTCATCGCCTTTCTTGACTCCGACGACATAATGTTGCCTGGGAGACTTCAATCGCAAGCCGAGATACTTCTCGCTCACGCGGACGTCGGGCTGGTAACCGGATCCTCAAACATATTATTCTCAGGCAGACCGGGAATTTCGGAAAACAAATTGACTAAACTGGGATTCAATCCGTCCAAGGAAGGAGTGGTCATACTGGACAGTCCGCGCCTTTATACGGCAAGAATGTTTTTTACGAGCCCGTCCGCAACAACGGTCAGAAAAAAAGTGTTGCTGGACGGATGCATGTTCGATGAAAACCTCCGTGGGGCAGCGGATGTCGAATGGGCGTTCCGTATCGCCTCAAAGACGAAGTTTGCCGTGCAAAGCAGACCGGTTTCCCTGATACGCCCTGCGGACGGATTGGTAAAGAGGCTGGCTGATGGATTCCTGAACAAAGCCACGGAAGATTTCGAAGTGATGCTCAAGGTTAAGGACCTGACGCCGGAGGAAGAAACCGCCATCCGTATCCGGATGAAAGGCGCTGCGCATTACGCGATAGCCACGAGTTACATGGTTTGCGAAGGCGGCAAGCTTACTCGACGGGCAATAACCAGATACCGGCATCTGGTCTCCCGTTCCATCGCCTGGAAATGGTGGTTTATATCCTGGGTTCCCATCCGGTTGGGTCGGCCGCTTGCAAAGGCACTGGCGCGCTTCAAATGAGACCGCAAATACTCCACCTCATAGACGAGCTCAAGGTCGGCGGGGCGCAGACGCATGTGGCGACTATGCTGCGGGAGGCGCTGAGGTCCTTCCCGCAGATCCGCCACAGGGTGATATCGCTGTTCGGGGACGGCGCGACCGGCGACGGGCTGCGCGGGATGGGCGTCGAGGTCCTCGCGCTGGATCTCCGCCCGTACCTCGCGGCGCGCCGCTTCTTCTCCGCCTCCGGAGTCCTGCGCGACATCTTCCTGAAGGAAAAACCCGATATCGTCGAGGCGCACCTTACCTGGAGCCGCCTGCTGGGCCTGTACGCCGCCTGGCGCGCTGGCGTGCCGCTCAGGATCGGTTTTGAGCAGGGCGACATATATTTCAACTCGCTGAAGTTCCGCGCCGCAAACTTCATCGGTCAGTTCTTCGCTCATCGGATAATAGTATGCAGCCGCGCCCTCGGCGAATGGGTTCATCGCACGCACGGCGTTTTCCGCCGCCGGATTGCCGTATTCCACAACTGCGTTGATACGGAAAAATTCCGTCCGGCGGCCGGCCCGGAAGACATCGCGGACTTCCCGCGCCCGGAATGCTCGACGCTCTTCTGCGCCGTCGGCAGCCTCGGCCGGGGGGTGAACAAGCGCGTGGACGTGAGCATCCGGGCGGTTGCGGCGGCGCGGGCGGGCGGGGCGGACGTCGGCCTGGTCATCTGCGGCGACGGGGAGCAGCGGCCGGAGCTGGAACGGCTGGCGGAAGACCTGGGCGTCTCGCGCAGCGTCGTATTCCTCGGAACGCGCGGCGACGTCGAGCGCGTCATGCGCGGCTGCGATGCCTTCTGCCATGCCGCCCCCTTCGAGCCTTTCGGCATTGTGTGCATCGAGGCGATGGCCACGGGCCTGCCTGCGATCGTCCCGGATGCCGGCGGGATAGTCGAGGCGGTGGATGACGGGGCGACCGGACTCGTATACAATGCGCTCGACCACGAGGCGCTGGCGGATGCGATGGCGAAACTGCACGCATCGCCGGACCTTCGCCGGCAGATGGGCGCATCGGCGCGGAAGGTGGCGGAGGAGCGGTTTTCGGTGCGGAGCTACATGCGGAGGCTGTACGCGATGTACGGCATCGCGGAGGGAAGGGATAGTTGAGCAAATCCGTTCTGATAATCACTCCCTTCTTCGCTCCGCAGACGCACGCGGCGGTCTTCCGGGCGTACAAGCTCGCGAAGTACCTTCCGCGGCTGGGCTGGAAGCCGTACGTCGTCACGACGGATATCAATTATCTGTATAACGAGGACCCGTCGCTGCTGGAGGCGCTGCCGCCGGAGGTGGAGATCGTCCGCGCCCGGTACGTCGAGCCGACTATGCGCGGCCTGCGGATGGCCCTTGGCGGCAGGGACAGAACATTCAAAGCGCTCAAGGCCGCCGGGCTGATAAAACCCTCCGCCGGGGATGGCGGCGGGAAGGCCGGATCCCGCGGTCCGCTCGCCAGGGCATACGATTACCTCAGGGAACGCTTTCTGAACAACCCCGACGCATACTGGACATGGAAAGGTCCGGCGCTGAGGGCGGCGAAGGCATTGATTGAACGCTGCGGCATCCGGCTCGTATATACTACTTGCATCCCATACACCTGCAACCTGATCGGACGCAAGCTTCAGCGGATGGGGTGCCGGTGGGTGGCCGATTTCCGGGATCCGGCGGGATGCTCGTTCAGGGTGTGCTCTCAGCATCATCCGGTATTCATCCGGCAACGCCGCATAATACGCATGACGCTCGAACACGCTGATGCAATAACCGGACTCTCGTCCATGTACGGGCCGATGCTGGAAGACAGTTTCGGAATCTATCGGGAAGACGGTGTTTACTTCATCACGACCGGCCTGGACGAGGAACTCCTTCCTCCGCCCGGCAGTCCGCCGCCGAGGGAGGACAGGTACATTATCTTCTCCGGCGAATACCTGCGGGAATACGGCGATTGGTTCCTGCGCGTATTCGCGGCGGCGGCCGCGAGGCCGGAGGTTGCGGCCCCTGGAGTAAAACTGCTCATTGTCGGCCGGCGCGAGATCAATGAGCCGCTGGTCGCGCCGCACGCGAAGCGGCTGGGAATCGAGGGGCTGGTCGAGTTTGTTGACCACGTGCCGCAGCGGGAGCTTTACAGGCTTATCGGCGGCGCCATGGCGTGCGTGCTGCTGGGAGGCGTTTATAATCTGTGGTGGTGTCTTTTTGCCAAGCTGGTTGACTACATAGCGATGCGGAAACCTGTGCTGGCGATGGTGCCTGATCCCAGCGAGGCCCGCACGCGGCTGACGAGGGCCGGTCTGGGTATATTTCTGGACGGGCCGGAGGAGGCGGCGGCGGGGAGGCTTGGGGAATTTCTGCTGGGGCGGGGGCCGGAGATCCGGCCCGACGCTGTGGAATGCGCAAAGTACACGGCGGAAAGTCAGGCCCTCGCGTTCGCAGGGGTGTTCGAGAAGGTACTGAGCAGGCTTGGGAGTTGACCCGCGGCGCGTCCGCCGGCAATAATGCGGCATGGCGCCTTGTTGTTTTCTGCCTTTCCCGCCGGCCTCTTTTCCTTCCCGGGGCAGACGCGATGGGCGCGCGGCGCCGCCGTAATCGCCGGGGCCGCGGAGATGACCCGGCGCGGAGGCGGGGGAGGAGGGGTGCTGAAACCGGGGCGGTGAATGCGGGCGGAGGCAAGGAGCTCAGGGCGATGGCCGGGCCGGCTTTGATGCTGTTCAACACGATGGGGCGGAGGAAGGAGCCGTTCATGCCGCTGGAGGCGGGCAGGGTCGGGATGTATACCTGCGGGCCGACCGTCTACAACTACGCCCACATAGGCAACCTCAGGACGTACATATTCGAGGACCTTCTGCGGAGGACGCTGGAGTACAACGGCTTCGCAGTGCGGCATGTGATGAACATAACTGACGTCGGGCACCTGACATCCGACGCCGACACCGGCGAGGACAAGATGGAGGAGGGGGCGAGGCGGGAAGGCAGGAGCATATGGGAGATAGCCGCGTTTTACACTGAGGCCTTCCGTCGCGACATCGCGCGGCTGAACATCCTGCCGCCGGCGGTATGGTGCAGGGCCACCGATCATATTGCCGAGCAGATAGAGCTGGTCAGGCGGCTGGAGGAGAAAGGCTACGCATACCGGCTGCCGGACGGGGTCTACTTCGACACGTCCAGATTCCCGGACTACGGCCGGCTGGCGATGCTGGACGTCGAAGGCCTGATGGCCGGGGCGAGGGTCAGACCGGTCGAAGGGAAGAGGTCGCCGGCGGACTTCGCTCTGTGGAAACTGACGCCACCCGGAGTCAAACGGCAGATGGAATGGGACAGCCCGTGGGGGCGGGGCTTCCCCGGCTGGCATATAGAGTGCTCGGCGATGGCGATGAAATATCTCGGCGAGACCTTCGACATCCACGCCGGCGGGGTGGACCACATAAACGTGCACCACACCAACGAGATAGCGCAGGCCGAGTGCGCCACGGGGAAGAAGTTCGTCAGGTACTGGCTGCACGGCGAGTTTCTGGTGATGGAAAAGGACAAGATGTCGAAGTCCGCCGGCAACTTCGTCACGCTGCAGACGCTGATAGACCGCGGTTTCGATCCTCTGGATTACCGGTATCTGTGCCTGACGGCGCATTACCGGAGCCAGCTCGTCTTCCGATGGGAGAGCCTTGAGGCGGCGCGGAGCGCGCGGCGGTCGCTGCTGGAAAGGATTCACGGTCCCGGCGCGGCCGGCGTGGAGGCGCCGGAGGCGGCGGCAGCGGCGGCCGGGTCTGCCGCGGGCGGGCGCGCAGGCGCGGATGCCGGCCGCGAGGCTGTGCGCGGAGACGGAGAGGTCCCGGTCCGCGGAGACAGGGCGGAACGTTACGCGGCGCGGTTCCTCGAGGCGGTAAATGACGATCTGAATATCCCGGCGGCGCTGGCGGTCGCGTGGGAGCTCGCGAGGGACTCGGGGATTCCGGCCGGCGGGAAGAAACGGCTGCTGCTGGATTTCGACCGCGTGTTCGGGCTGAGGCTGGATATCCCGCCGCAGGAGGAACCTGGAGCGGAGATTCCCGCCGGGGTGAAGGAGCTGGCGGACCGGCGGGAGGAGGCGCGCAGGTCCAGGAACTGGAAGGAGGCCGACGCGCTGAGGGCCGAGATCGCGAAACTCGGATACAGGGTCGAAGACACCCCTTCCGGGCCGAGGATATCCAGGGTCTGAGCCGTGGCCGCGGAGGAGCTCTTCTTCGAAAAGCTGCCTTCCGGAATCCGTCTGGCCGGCCACAGACGGGCCGGGTGCCGCACGGCCGCCGTTCTGCTGCGGTATTTTTTCGGTACGCGCGACGAACCCGGGGAGAGGCTGGGCATCACGCGGGTTGCGGCCGCGTGCCTCTTCAAGGGGACGGCCCGGAAGACCGCGCGGGAGCTGTCGGACGGGTTCGACGCGGTCGGGGCACGGAGAGGCACGGCGGTCGGGGTCGAGTATGTGGACTTCGGCGCGACGGTGCCGGCGGAGGGGCTGGAGCGGACGCTGGAACTGTACGCGGAGGCGTTCGGGGAAGCCGTCTTCGGGGCGGAGGGCTGCCGTGAGGCTAAGGCGTCGGCAATCCAGGCGATAAGGGCGATCGAGGACGATCCGTCGGCGAAACTGTTCTCGCTGCTGTGGCGCAAAGCTCTCGGTCCGCGGCTGGGCCGCGACGAGCTTGGCAGGCTCTCCACAGTGTCCCGGTTGAGCGCCGGGGCGGTAGCAGGATGGTGGCGGCAGAACGCTAAGCCCGGCCGGCTGCTGGTATCCGTGGCAGGGGGCTTCGACCGGCCGCGCATCGCGGGCCTGGTCGAGCGCCTCTTCGGGCGCATCGGTCGCGGGGGAACCTTCGGCCAGCCGCCGGCCTTCAGGGGCGTTCCTCATGCCGCGGCCGCCTGCAGGCGGAAGCTGGCTCAGCAGCATATTGCGATCTGCTTCCGCACCGCCCCGCGCGGTCACAAACTCTATTACGCCGCTCACTTCCTCACGCGCATCCTCGGCGGCGGAGGAAGCTCGCGATTATTTCAGCGCATAAGAGACCGCGGAGGGCTGGCCTACAACGTACTGTGCGGGTACCTGGGCCTGCGCGGGGCGGGGTGCATCTATGCCTACGCCGCCACGTCGCCCGGCAGGGCCGCCGAGGTCTTCGATATGCTTTGCGGAGAAATTGCCGACGCCGGGATAAATCCGTTGCCCGATGAGGTCGAGCGGGCGCGGGCCGGGATGCTGGCGGCATCGTGTATGAGCTGGGACGCGGTTGAGACGAGGGTCGCGACAGTGGCTTCCCAGGCCACTTACGACGGCCGCGTGGCGCCGCTGGAGGAGATGCTGGAAGAGATCAGGCAGGTGTCGCCCGGCGACATAAGGGCCTGCGCAGAGGAATTCCCGCCGCGGCCGCTCACGGTAGTGACGCTTGGTCCGGCCGCCTTTATTCGTCGTCGGTGATCCGCCTCCTGGTCTTCGGATCCTTCCCCCCGGCATCGGACGGTTCCGCCGGGGATGCCCCGGTTGCCTTTTCGTCCCGTTCGAATACGTAGCCTTCCAGCTTGCGATACAGGGCCGCGAACGCTTCCTCAATCTCTTTTACGACCTCTGCGCGCGGCCGGCCGTCGGCCGAAAAATTGCGCGCGGCAGCCTCGTCGCCCCGGTTGGCGATCTCGAACGCATCAACCATGGGCACGCGCATGCGTTCGGCCAGTTCCTTCAGCACTGCTGCCGCCGACTTCTGGAGGAAAAGTTCGCCCGAACCCTTGGGCATCTGCCTTATTGGCGGAGTGAAGACGACCGGAACGCAGCCGCGGTCGAGGCACGCGCGGATGACGAAGGAGGCATCCGAATAGAGCTCGTAAGGGTGCCCGCCGCGGAAAAGTTCGTCGAAGTCGAAGATTATCGCCGCCGTTTCGGGCCTGAGGGAATCGAGCGTTTTTTCGACTGTCTTCCTCGCATCGGAAGACTTCGACAGGCCGGAGATCTCCCTGGCGGCGAGCAGCCTGTATGCGCTTCCGGGCCGCGCCGACGGTTCGTCACCCCGCTTCCTGCCGTCGCCGCCCGGGTTCCCGCCGCCTTTCGCGGTCGCTCCGCCTCCATCGCGGGATCCGCCCTTCGCCGCGGGATCCAGGAATCTGGCTTCAGCCGCCCATACGCCCCCTATCTTCAGCAGCGTCCCGCGGTTCGCCCCTCGCGCGGCGGACCGGCGCGCCCTCAGGTTCTCGACGGCTGGCAGGCCCAGCAGTATGCCGGTCTTTTCGAAGTCGAAGGTTACTTCTTTCCTCAGCTCCTCCAGGGCGCGTCTCTTCCGCGAATCTTCGACGGCCTTCTTTTCAGCATCCGCGTACAGCTTCACGGCATCTTCTCTGGAGACGCCCACGATGACCGCGACGTTGTCCACCGCCAGCCGCACTTCTCCGGCGGCGGCACCGGCGACAGCCGAAGCTGAAACGACGATGGAACGGACAGAGATCGAGGGCGGCAACTCCCCGCCATCCCTGCCTCTGAAATCGGTTCGCGAGAGGAAGGCCAGCGACCAGTCGGAAGACTTCGCGGCCGGAAAGACCGCCGAAAAGGTCCGCGGCTGTTCCTCGGCGCTGCTCAGCTCGATCGCCACGCCTTCGGCTTTCTCGACATAAATCCGCATGGCCAGCCAGAAGTCGCCGGTGGCAACGAAGAGCGGTCTTGAAGCAGTACCCTTCGCCGCACCCCGACCTGGTCCGGAAAGGCGGATGGCCCACCGTCGGCTTCCTCCGGTCTGGGAACCTCTGGACGAACCTTCAGTGTCGGAATAGGAAAGCTCGCGGTCAATCCTGGCGTCAAACGGAGAGGGAGCGGATTCGTCGTCGAAAGGATCGAACAGGATAAGGCCCGTCTTCTCCCTCCCGGCCTTGTCCTCCTTCCCCGGCTCCGCCTCGCCCCCGGCAGCCGGCGCACATGCCATCGCGATCCACAGGAGGGCGGCCGCGGCGGCGAACGGAGCGGACGGGAGGGTTTGCGATGCCGATGCGTCCGATTGAACGAAAGGCGCGAAAGATGCCGGCGCCTCGACGGACGCCGGGAACGCAAAGGCGGCAGACGATACGGAAGCGCCTGGACCATCAGGGGATTCGAAAGCGTTCTCCGCGAGTATCGCTTGGCCGTACGTCTCCAGGCTCTTCCCGACGGGATTCATCCGCCTGAAATCCTCCGCTGTTTTCGTGCCCGGACGTTTTGCCGGGCGGATGCCGGCAACATGTTGCCCCTTCCCGGAGAAGGGAAGATACGGAACCGCGAAGGCGGCGGCGCGCTTCCGGCCGGAAGTCCCTCCTGCCGGACAATCGCCAGCACGGAACGCGCCGCCGCGCAGGGCCCGCTACGCGGTACCTGCGGGGCGCGGCCTGCTTTGCCGTCCCCGTCAATGCCGTTTTGCGCCACGATCGGGTCGCGCCGCGAATCGTGCGCCTGAGCCGTGCAGTTGCCGGATCGGGCGTCCGGGTATTCGACATGTACATATGGCGCGGACCCTGCGGCCGCGCGCTTGCGGCCCTCTCCGGAGCGCGACGCGCGCCGGTGGGGCGCGTCGAGCGGCGGCCGCGAAGATCGCTCCAGGGAGGCCGCTCCGCCTCCCGCGCGGCCCGGGCGCCGGGCGGCGCGCCCGCCGGGGGAACAACCCGGGCGCATGGCCTTGGGTGCAAGGTCGAATACCGGCTTAAGAAGCGCTTCGAGTGGAGGACTGGCCTGCCATCGCCTCCCGCCCATGCCTCCGCGAATTACCCCCGACGGCTCTCAAACCACCCCTGTTGGCGTCCGCATTTACGGCCATGCATCCGGACAACCTTACGGCATGACTCCTTCCTTGTTGGTGTCCCTTGCCACGCTTATCCTGTTCGGTCTGCCGGGGTCCAGCGTCACTACGAAGCGCCGATCGTCAACCGCCTTGTGGAAGGTCACGATCTCCGACCGCCCCGGGACGTAACAATCCACCGGGTGGAATTCGAAGCGCTGCTGCCATATGATGGTGACCGTCAGCTTCCCATCTTTCGGCTTGGCGTTGCGCGAGTCCGGATCGAGAGACATCGTGACGTATCCGGCTATGGCGCTGTAGTCCAGCTCCCACGATTTCCCATCCGCGTCTTTTAT
>JAOACM010000385.1 GCA_026417845.1 Planctomycetota bacterium
GATCGAGATCGGGCCGGCGCGGGCGGCAGCGCTCGCCGATTCGAATCCGGCTGCCGGTGCGGGCGGCGGGGCTGCCGTTCTTTCCGTGGAGAGGCGGAACGGCGGTTCCGCGGAAGCCAAGGCGGAGGCGGTGGCGGCCGGAGAGAACGACGCCCCGCCCTATACTGACGTTATGATCGAAGCCCTGATCGAACGCGCCCGGTCGGACAGGAGGATCGTGGCCATAACCGCGGCCATGCCTACGGGCACGGGGCTGGCGAGATTCGCCGAGGAGTTTCCCGACCGCTACTACGACGTCGGAATATGCGAACCGCATGCCGTGACTTTCGCCGCGGGGCTGGCGAAAGCCGGCCTGAAGCCCGTGGTATGCATATATTCCACGTTCATGCAGAGGGCGGCCGATAACCTCATGCACGATGTAAGTCTCCAAGGCGGCCTTCCGGTGGTGTTCCTGATGGACCGGGCCGGACTTGTCGGGACCGACGGCGCGACGCACCACGGATTGCTGGACCTGGCCTACACCCTCCCCCTGCCTCACTTCGTGTGCATGGCTCCGAAGGACGCGGAGGAGGCAGTCGGGATGCTGCGGCTGGCCCTGTCGCTGAATAAGCCTGCGGCCATACGTTATCCGCGCGACAGGGCGCCTAAACGCATCGGGACCGGCCTCGTGGCGCTGGAGCCAGGAAAGGGTGAGGTGCTGCGGCGAGGAAAGGATGTTGCCGTCCTGGCATACGGATCGGCGGTCGCGGAGGCGATGTCGGCAGCGGAAGACCTCGCGGAGGAGGGAATCGGGATTACCGTGGCGAACGCGAGGTTCGCCAAGCCCCTAGATGCCGGTCTGCTCGGGGACCTCCTCGCCACGCACCGGAAGGTGATCACAGTCGAGGAGCATCAGAAGATAAATGGCTTCGGGGCGATGGCCGCCGCGGAGGCAGCGGCCCATGGTATGGATGCTGGCAGACTCTTCGTCATGGGGGTTGGAGACGAATACGTCGAGCATGGGCCGCGCGCATGGCAGCTCGCCGTCTGCGGCCTGGACGCGCCCGGGATCGCCGGGGCCGTGAGGCAGGCGCTTCGCGGGACGCCGGCCGGTTAGCCGGCGGCCGGAACGCGCGGCATCCGTGGCGCGGCAGGATGCCGGCGGATCGGGTCCTGACGCGGCTCCGGCATCCGCGCCGGGAACGGTCGGCGGAGAAGGCAGGCCTCCCCGCGGCCCGGTCGCGCCCGGAGTCAAGGACCTCGTCTTGGCTCCAATCCTCCCGCCGCCGGGCGTCACGGGCATCCGGGCGTCCGCGACAGCCGGCGCCATCGTTACGGGCGGAGGTCCGATGCCGGAACGCGAAGGAGCGAGAACGAGACCGGCGTCCGTGCGACGATCGGTCTATATCATGCTTAATCCCGACAAGCCGGACGCCGAAGAGACGGTACGTGCGATCCTTCCGTTTCTGAGGCGGCGGGCCGAGGTGCTCGGCGTGGACCGCGACCGCGCCGGAAGCCTGAAGTCCCTGACCTGCGATCTCCTGATCGTCGTAGGCGGGGACGGCACCATACTGTCCGCCGCCCGCAGGCTGGAGGGCGCCCCGATCCCCACGATCGGGATCAACGTCGGGCATACGGGATTTCTCGCGGAGGCGTCTCCTTCGGAGGCCAGAAAGGTCCTGGCGGCCGCGCTCGACGGGCGGGCCCGGATCTCGCGGCGGATGATGCTCGAGTGCGAAGTCCGCCGGGGCGGCCGTGCGAGGGTCTACCACGCCCTGAACGATGTCGTCGTGACGCGCGGTTCCCACTCGAAACTCATAACGCTCGACCTGCGCATAAACGGCGAGAGCGTCAGCAACTACAGCGGCGACGGCCTGGTGATATCCACCGCCACCGGGTCAACGGCCTACTGCCTCTCCGCCGGCGGTCCGATCCTGAGCGAGCGGGTGGATGCCTTCATTCTGTGTCCTATCTGCGCACACACCCTGGCGAACAGGGCGATAGTGGTGGCCGGCGACGAGCACGTGCGCATAGCACCGGTCTCGCGGGGCGGGAGAATGGAATGCGCCATAGACGGCCAGATCTTTATTCCCCTCAGAGATGGCGATGCGCTTGACGTATCAAAGTCCGGGAGGGAATTCCTTCTGGTGACGCTGGGGCGCAGGGGACGTTACGAGGTCATACGCGACAAACTCCACTGGGCCGGATGGGTCAAGGAAAGGCGCCGGTGATGACGCTGGGGACGGTCGCGCGGACATAGAGCCTGTCTCCAGAAACCGCCGGGCGCGGAGATCCCGGCCTCGGGGTCGCTTCCTTTCCCGTCCCCGGAATTTCGGGATAGGCGCATGGAAAGCGGAGGGAGGAAGATGGAAGACTGTATCTTCTGCAGAATAGGAAAACGCGAGATCGAATCCATGGTTGTGTATGAAGACAGGGAGGTGATAGCGTTTCGCGATATAAATCCGCAGGCACCCGTGCATATACTCGTGATACCGAAAAAACACGTGGCCGGCGTCAACGATCTCGGTACGGAGGACCAGACGCTCGCCGGCAGACTGATCCTCGTCGCGCAGAAGGTGGCGCGACAGGAAGGGATCGCGCGGAACGGTTACCGGCTCGTTATAAACAGCGGTGAGGATGCCGGCCAGGCCGTCCATCACCTGCACCTCCACCTGCTCGGCGGCCGGAAAATGAAGTGGCCTCCGGGATAATGCGCGGAGATTCCTGGGAGCTTCGGTGAGACCGGGAGCGCGATCCGGCCGGAAAGTCGCTTGCTCCGGGCCGCGGCGGCTGTAGACTGCCCGCATGGTCGGAGCACGATACATGATCGCGTGTATTCCATATCCGGGCATGTCCGGTGGAGGCATCCGCGCCCGCGGAATCCCATCCGCGGGCGCCGGGCTGTGCTGACATACGGCAGGTCGGCGCGGGGCCCGGGCTTCCCGCGCTGATGTATCGGCCCTTCCCTGGCAGCGGCTTTACGCCTCCCCATCAGTCCGAAAAGCGGATATCTCCGGTACGGCGGGCGCGGCTGCCGGCCGCGGAAGTACGGCGCCATGGAGAAGATCGGCCGCAATCCCGGAGAGAGGCGGATAAGTGCCTGTCCCAAAGCTTCCTGCCGGACAGCGGGATTCGTTGAGCCTGTAAGTTGTGTTCCGGAGGTTTTCGGACAGGCTCTAAATGGCAATCGGGATATCCTGCCGCACGCGGATGCGCCGGCGGGAGTAGAATCGGCAGATGCCGACTCAGGAGGGAAAGATACCCATGCCTCGCGAAGAAAAGGTCCCTGCTCAGGGGCAGGAAGGTTCGAATCCGAAGGAGGAGCGCGTCGTGATATTCGACACGACGCTGAGGGACGGCGAGCAGTCGCCCGGCTGCAGCATGAACCGCGAGGAGAAGCTTCAGGTCGCGCGGGCCCTCGAACAGCTCCGCGTTGACGTGATCGAGGCCGGCTTCCCGGTCGTATCTCCGGACGACTTCGACGCCGTAAAGGCGGTGGCGGAGACGATCGAGGGGACCTCGGTGGCGGCGCTCGCCAGGTCCCTGGAAAAGGACATAAAGGTCGCCGCCGACGCGCTCAGGAACGCCAGGCGTCCGAGGATCCATGTTTTCCTGGCCACGAGCGCCATACACAGGCAGTACAAGCTGAAGAAGGCCGAGAGCGAGATACTCCGGCAGGCGGTCGAGGCCGTCAGATACGCGAAGACGTTCTGCGGGGACGTGGAATTTTCGCCGGAGGATGCCAGCCGCACGGAGCCGGAATTTCTGGCGCAGGTGGTCGAGGCGGTCATAGATGCCGGAGCTACGACCGTTAACATTCCGGACACGGTCGGTTACGCCATGCCTCATCAGTTTGGCGCGACGATAGCCATGCTCAAAAGCCGCGTGCCGAATATCGGCCGGGCGGTCATCAGCGTGCACTGTCACGACGACCTGGGCCTGGCCGCCGCCAACAGCCTCGCGGCCGTGCTCAACGGGGCGCGGCAGGTCGAGTGCACGATAAACGGCCTTGGCGAACGCGCGGGCAATTGCGCTCTCGAAGAGATCGTCATGGCCATACGGACGCGGACGGATGTATTCCGCGGCTTTCATACCGGAGTGGACACGCGCAGGCTGTATCCCACATCGCGTCTGGTATCGAAGCTCACCGGCATGGTCGTCCAGCGCAACAAGGCCATAGTCGGCGAAAACGCCTTCGCCCACGAGGCCGGCATACACCAGGACGGCATACTGAAGGAGCGGACGACCTACGAGATCATGAAGCCCTCGGACATCGGAATCCCCGACGGCTCGCGCCTCGTCCTAGGCAAACACTCGGGCCGCCACGCCCTGAAGGCCCGGCTGGAGTATCTTGGCTACTCAATCGGAGAAAAGGACCTCGATGCCGTCTTCGATCGCTTCAAGGTGCTCTGCGACAAGAAGAAGCGCATCTACGACGCGGACATCGAGGCCATACTCGACGACATCCTCGGCGCGGCCCCGGAGATATATCAGCTGAGCATGTTCCAGGTATCTACAGGCAACAAAGGCGTCCCTACCGCCACGGTGGAACTCAGGAAAGGGAAGGATGCC
>JAOACM010000386.1 GCA_026417845.1 Planctomycetota bacterium
GTCCCTCGTCTGCTGGCTGCCTCCGACATATTCGTTTCGACATCGGAGGGCGAGCCGTTCGGCAGGGCCCTGGTCGAGGCGATGGCTGCCGGGTTGCCGGTAGTAGCCACCGCCTCCGGCGCCAAGGCGGAGATCGTGGAGGACGGGGCGACGGGCTTCCTCGTCCCGCAGGGGAGCATAGGCGCCATGGCGTCGGCGTGCGAGCGCCTGCTGGGCGACGCGGAGCTGAGGCGGGGGATGGGCGAGCGCGGCAGGGCGCGGGCGCGGGAATCGTTCGATGTCCGCAGAACGGCGCGCGAGATCGTTGCGATATACCGCGAAATCCTCGCCGTCAGGACCGGGTGCGCATGATCGCAGGCTGAACTTCCCCGGCAGATCGGGGTGACCAGCCCCTCAGTCGTGTTCCGCCCGGCGGCTGGCGGTACCTGCTCATTCACGTTCCCTCGGTCCGGGCTAGGCGATACGCGTCCCTGAAGGCAGCCCGTTGTTCCATCGGGCGGCGTTCTCCCGCCCCCTTCTCCGGCCGTGCCAGCCCAGGGAAAACCCGGCTGGAGCGCCACGCCCTGCTGGTTGATGTCCCAGGACAGCAAGTCCGGGATAATTGCTATGCGCCCATGGTTGCGGACGCAACGCCTGAGCGCTTCGCCTTGATTAACAGCTTGTCCGAAAACCTCCGGTGCGCAGCTTATTCGTTGAGCGGGTCCAGCGGTCCGGCAGGAAGCTTCCGGATAAGGCACTAAGATCCCATCCAGAAACCTCCCGCCGGAAAGGCAGCCGGCATCGAGCCGCAAGCTTTTGAGCCCAGGGCTTTCGGACAGGCTCCAATTATGGCGCCATTGTTGTCCCACTCGGGCATATTGCCGAAAAGGCAGCCGCAACCTGAACACGACAACCAGCTGCCGCCCGGACGATATTTACCTGTTTATGTGCACCACCTTGGCCGGAGGGAAACCGTTGAAGTATGTGGAAGATGCGTGGCTGTAGGCCCCGATGTTCTCGCTGTAGACGAGGTCTCCCAGATCGAGGTCGGGAAGCTCCTCGGCAAGCGAAACGGTATCGAGGCCGTCGCATGTCGGGCCGAAGACCGCGCATATCTTCGTCGGTCCTTTTCTGAACGCCTTCACGCGGTAGCGGCAATGATCGAACAGGACGCCGGAGTACGTATGATATATCCCGTCGTTTATGTAGTAGCACTGCTTGCCGTCCCTGACTGCCTTACCGATGACTTCGGCCACCAGCGTTGCCGCGGTGGCTACCATGAACCGCCCCGGCTCGGCCAGTATCTCCATATTCTTCGGGAACAGGCGGTCAAACTCGGCGTTCAGTTTGGCGGCCAGCTCCGCGAAAGGCCTGACTGTGTCGTCGTAAGGGACGGGGAATCCGCCGCCTATATCCAGTATTCTGACTTCTTTGCGGCCGCGGCTCCACGCCTCCTCGAACACCGCCGCCGCCATGTTCAGTGCCTGGATATAATTCTCGAAATTCGTACACTGGCTGCCGACGTGGAAGCTGAGGCCCTCGACGGTAAGCCCGGCATCGAAGGCGGCCTGTATCAGGTCCACGGCCTCGCCAGGCGACGCCCCGAATTTCGAGGAAAGCTCCACCATTGATCCGGTGTTGGGCACGCGCAGCCGGAGGACGAGCCCGGCATGCGGAGCGTACTTTCTTATCTTGCCTATTTCGGCGACGTTATCGTAGGTGACCAGCGGCTTGTAGGGATCCAGCAACCTCAGCGTCTCGTTGGCCTTTATCGGGTTGGCGTATATGATCTTGTCCCATATCCAGTCCTGGCGTTCTTTAGGCGGCATGTCCTTTATCAGCTCGTAGACGATCTGGAATTCGGCCCAGGAGGCGACGTCGAAACTCGCCCCGGCCTCATACAGCGTCCTTACTATCCCGGGGTCGGGGTTCGCCTTGACGGCGTAGTAAGCCTGCACGCGGGGCAGGTATTTTTTGAACGTCGCGTAGTTTTTGCGTATCTCCGCGTGATCCACGACGAAAAGCGGCGTCCCGTGCTCGGCCGCCAGGCGCTGCAGCCTTTCCTCGTCAACCATATGCGGTCCTCCCCCTCATGCGAACTTTCCTGCTTCGCCTCGCGCCGGCTCAGGGGTTATTTTTGAAGTATTCCTTCTTCAGCCGCTCAGTAAGCTCGGGGAGACGATCATAGAGCCGCTTCAGCTTCCGCGGCTTGTGTTTTGCCAGCGCGTAGTGCGTCAGCAGCGGCAGCGCGACGGTGGAGTCCAGATAGCAGACTATCGCGTCCGGCAACTGGGACGGATCCACCTTGCCCCAGCTGACCGCCTCATGCGGTGTAGCGCCGGACAGACCGCCGGTATCGGGCCTGGCATCGGTGATCTGCAGGAAGTATTCGTGGCCGAACTCCTTTATCCGCAGCACCTCCTGTATCTGAGGCTCGGTCTGCAGCATGAAATTCTTCGGCGACCCGCCGCCGATCAGGACGGCGGCGGTCTTGCGGCCGGAAAGCTGCGCGTCGAGCACTATGGCCGTGCTCTGGTTGACATCAATGCTGGGATTGACGCGCAATCTGTTGCCCCGCAGTTCGAGGCCCGCGACGTTCATGCCGATGGTGGAGTCGCCGGGAGACGGGCAGAAGCACGGCACGCCGCACCTGTATGCCGCGGCCAGCACCGAAGCGTCCTTCAACCCCGTCTGCTCCTCGAACTCGGCGCAGTACTTCCCCAGCAGATAATGCAGCTCGGCCGTCCCCATCTCCTTCTGAAATTCCGGCTGGGCGATCACCTTGCGGAGTATATCGTCGGTCCGCATCAGAACGTCATTGTAGTCCAGCAGTACGTCGTAGATGCGGACCACGCCCACCTTGCGCAGCTCCGGATCGCGGACAAACGGCGAACCCTTGTAGAGGGGCAGGTTCATCGCGTGGTGCATGTCATGGTACAGGTTCGCGCCGGTCGAGACGATCCAGTCCACGAATCCGGCCTTTATCAGCGGCACGATCGCGGCGGAACCGACGCCGGCCGGAGTCAGCGCTCCCGCCAGACTCATGCCGACCGTCACGTCGGGCGCCAGCATCTTTTCGACGAACAGCCTGCACCCTTCGTGGAGCCTGGCGGCGTTGTACGCAAGGAAGGCGTTCCCTATCAGGTCCTCTACCGACTCCTTCCCCGTGATGGGCGGCGGAAGTATGCGCTTGCCGCAGAGGAACCGCTGTTTCCCCTGGGAAAATTTATGCGGATACTTGCTGATAAACCTCTTTGGAAGAACGATCTTCGCCATCTCCCCACCCTCCCTCCCTTCCTCCTGTGTAATGTCCCCTTCCGTTCCCTGCATGCGTTCGCCGCCTTCCAGCAGATGCCCCCCTCGCTTCTCCCTTTTCTTCAGGCCCCGGCGCATGATGCGCGGCGCGATCCGGCCGGGAAGTCCGTCGCACGAGCCTGCCGGCGGCGCGCCGGCGCGCTGCCGCGGATATCCGGCCTTGCTTTCCGGCGTGCGGATCCCGGCGCCGGAAGGCCGCGCGACTACAATACGCGCCGTGCCGGCTTCAGCAAAGCGAGCGACATGAGCTTGTATACCAGCTTCGCCGCCAGGAAATCGGGACCCCGCATCCCCGGCATTGGCGCCAGTTCAACAACATCGAATACAGGGACTCTCTTCGCCTCGCGGAATACTGTCCGCGCTACATCGAGCAACGCCTCCCACGAAAGGCCCCCGGGCTCCGGCGTGCCCACGGCGGGCATTATCGAGGGGTCGAGGCCGTCTAGGTCCACCGTCAGGTAAACGCGTTTGCCCCTGACGAACTCCGCCAGCCTCTCCAGGAAGCGCCGCCCGGCCGCGGCTTCCTCGGCGAACACCGTACGCACATCCCGGCAGCCGCGGCGGAACTTTTCCTCGCCTTCGGAGATGTTGCGTATGCCGATCTGGAAGATCGGGCACACCTCGAGGATGCGCCGCGCGGCGCAGGCGTGGCTGAAGCGGCAGCCCTCGTACTCGTCGCGCAAGTCCGCGTGGGCGTCCTCATGGACGACCACCAGCTCCTTTGACGGGACGGCGCGCGCGATTCCCCTGACCACGCCAGCCGATATAGAGTGTTCGCCGCCGAGCACCGCGAGGACTTCCGGCGCCGGGCTTCCCCTGAGGATGCCGGCGACGGTCTCTTCGACGGCGCCCATCATCGCCGCAGGAGAGTCGAAGGCCGGCCACATCATGTCCATGGTATGGACGCCAAACTTCGAGGCCGGCTCGCAGCCGAACTCGCGGTCGAACAGTTCGACCTGGCGCGACGCGGCGATAATCGCTGCCGGCCCATCGCGCGTACCTGCCCCGTACGATGTGGTGGCCTCGTAAGGAACTGGCAGCACCCACGCCCGCGCCGCTGACCGGTTCGACAGCTCCGCAGGCAGCCCCAGGAAATTCCACGGCGGCTGATACAGTTCGCGCTTCCCCATGTGCTTCTCTCTCCCCGTAGCGGCGACCAGCCCGCCTCCGCCGGACTCGCGACCGCCTGATTCCACGCCTCATCTCCCGTTCCGCCGACTCTGCGCCATCGCCGTAACGTGG
>JAOACM010000387.1 GCA_026417845.1 Planctomycetota bacterium
TCCAGATAAAGCTGGTCAAGCCCAGCGAGTTCCATTTCAAGGTGTTCGAGGAGGCCAAGCGGATAGACATGGAGGCGAGGGTGGCGTGGGAGAGCCAGTACGCCGCCTGGGAGCGCGCCGCCGAGTGGCTGGCCAAGGGGACCGGCAACGAGAGCGATCCCGTATGGCAGGATATGAAGGACAGGCAGGAGCTGGCCATACGGGCAGTCAAGGCGATGGAGACCTACCTGAAGGACCTGATCCGGCAGTACGAACAGAACGATATGAGGGCGGAGTTCATGGCGGCGAGGGTGGGCGCGATAGCCGACATGGTCCGGCGCGTCTCGACGAAGGAACATCCGGCGATAGCGTCCGGCCTGGAGCGGACCAGGCCCAGGACCGAGGCGGACGCCCAGCCCGACCGCATGAAACAGCTCAGGGCCGAAGCCATCAGGGGGTTCGCCGACAACCAGAAGCTCGCCACGCTGTGTCTGGAAAGGATACTCAAGCAGGTTTTCGACTGGAGGGACCTGCAGACCACGCTGATCAGGACCACGATGCTCCACGAGGAGCAGGAGGAAACACTGACGGCCACGACCGAGCTGGGACCGAAGACGCTGGGGTGGAAGATCGAAGACCTCGCCGACGACGTCCAGGACAAGCTGCTCACGCTGGGCAAGAGGCAGAACACGATATACGACGTCGAGACCGAGCTCGAGAAGGAGCTCGAGTTCCAGATGTTCCGCGCCGAGAAGCAGAAGCGCAAGGGCATCCTGGTGCCGCTGCTGACGGCCTACCGCGGCCTCAGGGAGAAACGCGTGAACGACAACCTGAAGCTGGCCGCGAGCAGCATTCAGGCGAACCAGCTGCTGCCCATAGTAAAGAACCAGAAGGAGGCACTGGAGGCGCTCGCCCTGGTGAAAGGCGGCCTCCTCTACGCCGGCCAGAAGGTGGACCCGGAGGACACGGAGAAGACCATAACGCTGGCGATGGTGCCATCGAAGATAGTGGAAGTCGAGCCCAAGCCCGCCCCGGCGGCCAAGCCCGGGGAGGAAGCGGCCGCCGAGGATACCTCGCCCGTGGCTTCGCTCCCGCAGGAGGTGCTCAAGGCCAGCATGGGTCTCGGCGGCGATCCCCTCACCGCGGCCATCACGGGCGCCTGGGAGGCACAGGACCAGGTCCGCAGCCGGACGAAGTACCTGTCCGAGAACAGCTCCCCCGAGGAGATGCCCAGGTTCGTCAGATGCAAGCAGGGGATACTCCTCGAGAAGCAGGCCGACGCGCTGGAAGCGATAGGGCGCGCGATCCAGGAGGCGTCGAAAGGAGGCGCGGACTTCGTCAGGGAGATGCTGGAGGCGACCAGGAGGCAGTTCGAACAGTCCCGCGGGCTGATCTCCGAACGCCAGATCAGCGCCGGGACGCAGCGGCTGCAGAACGACTCCATGGAGACGCTCGACGACCTGCGACGGCTGGCCATTCCCGTCGAGAAGGCGGTGAAGGACGTAGCCGAGGAAAACAGGAGCCGCGGGGGAATAGACGCCTTCAACAGGCAGTACCTGGTCCGGGACAAGGATCTCGACCGGACGACCGATCTGGCCAGCGGACTCAACCGCGCGCACATCCTGCAGCGCGAGGTTCTGCGGCACCTGAACCGGTTCGCGAATCTCCAGGGCGCGACGGGTTCGCTTTCCGAGGCGGAGAAGGCGAATCGCGCGCGGGCCGCCGAGGCGCAGAAGAAGGCGCTCGCCATCCTCCAGGACGCGGCGTCCAAGGGCCAGGCGGTGTCGGAGGAAGTGGCGCCCAGGGTGAAGGCGGCCGGCATCGAACCGGTCTCCGCGCTGAAGCTCGCGCCCGTGGCCGACGCCATCGCGGCAGGGAAGGGCGACCGGGAACTCGTCCCCGCGGTCCAGGAGGCGGTCGGCGTGCTGGAACAGGCCATCGCCGGCATAAGGAACCTGCTCGAGGAGCGGGTCAGACCGCAAGTGGCAGCTAAGGCCGAGGAAGGGACTGCGCCGAAGATGACGCTGGAGGAATGGGAGCGGATGCGCTCGCCGGCCTATCTCCGGGAAAAGCTGAAGGATGATGACCGGATACCGGCCGAGGTGCGCGAGATCATACTCCGCACGCTGAGCAAAGAGTTCCCGGCCAGGCACAGGGAGATGCTGGCTGCCTACTTCGCCTCGCTGCTCGCGGAACAGAAAGGCGGGAAGGCCGCAGGCGGAGGGAAAGAGGAGGAAAAGAAATGACACGGCACCGCGCAATTCGGCCCTTCGTTAGCGACGGGTTCGCCGGGGCATTTCGTCCGCGCTTCGTCGCGGCGCCGCTCGCCGCGCTGGCCCTGTGGCTCCCGGCGCGGACGGGAGCGGACGAGATATGGCTGCACGACGATTCGCGCGTCAGCGGCTGGGTACTGAGGGTATCTGGAGGCGAAAAGATCGGAGTGCTCCTCCCCTCCGGCCAGGAACGGGAGATACCTCTCGAGGAGGTGATTTCGATACGCTTCCTCGGTCGCGATCCCCTGATGGTCCAGGCCGGGACCCAGGAATTCAGGTTCGTGAACGGAGGGAAGCTGCGCGGCCAGATACTCGGGAACGAAGGCGATTCTGTGAAGATACTTACCTCCGGCGCCGGCATCCTCGGCTTGGACCTTTCCCGCTTCCGGGGCTTCTTGGCGCTTCCGCAGATAGGGTTCGTCGGGCGGAAGGCCGAGGACCTGGTAGAGAGCGAGCGGGGGCGCTGGAGCCGCCACGCGGATGTGATACTCGACGACGGCGGCGGCGACTATCCCGGCGTGGTCAGGAGGCTCAAGCGGACGGGCATAGACTTCGACGTGGACGACTTCCTCCAGACCAGGTTCTTCCCCATATCCTACGTCCGCGGAGTGCGGCTGGCGGACGCCGGCCGCGACGAACGGGTCGAGTGGGCCGGGGACGTGCAGGTCATCCTCTGGACTCGAGACGGCAGCTCGATACGCGGTAAGCCGGCGGGCATCCATTTGCGCAGGTGGAAGCTCATCCCGGCGTGGGATCCGAAAAACGCCGTGGAGATGAGCATGGACGAGATCGTCATGATCCAGGTGCTTGGCGGCCGGGTGCAGTACCTGTCGCAGATTTCCCCCGTGGAGGTCAAGGAGAAGACGGTCCTGGTCCCGCCCCAGCCGTACAAGATGGATATGAACGCCCAGGGCGGGCCTATCTCCATCGCCGGCAGCCGGTACCCGTGGGGCATCGGCGTCCACGCGGACTCGGAAATCACCTTCCCGCTCGAGGGCCGCTACCAGGAGTTCCGTTCCGACATAGGCATAGATACCCGGATGGGCAAGCGCGGCAGCGTCGTGTTCGCCGTGGCCGGAGACGGCAAGGAGCTGTATCGGAGCCCGGTGGTCAGGGGGTCCGATGGGAAGCCGCTCGAGGTCAGGGTGCCGATAGAGGGGGTGAAGCGGCTGACGCTGAAGGTGTCGAACGCCGGCGACCTGGACCTGGGCGACCTTGCGAACTGGGGCGCCGCGCGGGTGATACGTTCCAAGGGAGGTGCCGCCGCCCGGGAGGGAGGAGCGGAGGGGCGATCCGAGCGGTCCGGTCCGGCGGACGGGGCGGAATCTCCACGGCCAGTGCGCGACGCCGCCGGCGAGGGCGGACGGGAACGCCGCGCTTAGGCAACGGGGCGGGGATCGTACGCGAAAGGGGGCGTGCGATGAGGCAGTTTCACATCGGCGGAATCGCCGCGCGGACGTCTTTCGCGGCGGCCCTGCCGGCGATCCTCGCCGCCGCCGGCTGCATGCAGATCGAGACCCGCATCAGGCTGAACGAGGACTGCAGCGCCACGATAACCGAGCGCCTGCGCTTCTCGAGGATGCTCATTGATCAGGCGGGGGCCGGCGAGGCGGAGTTCCTGAGGTTGCTGGGCCGGGAGGCCGCCCTGGAGCGGATGAAGAACATGGGCAAAGGGATGTCCCTCGTAAGGCACGAGCTGCGCGACGCGGAGGGGGGAGCGAAGGAATCCTTCGCCGAGTTCAGGATCGAGGACATCAACGAGCTCCGCTACTGCTCCCCCTGGCCGTTCTTCGCCGATTACGGCGAGAACAACGTGATCGCATGCCGCTTGGAGCCCATGTACAAGAACGGTTCGTCGGGCGGCGAATGGTGGGCGGGGACGGTAAGGGGGCGGTTCATGCTCCTCAAGCGTCCCAGGGGCGCCGAGGACGGTCTCGACCCGAAGGCGCCCCCGCCGAAGGGGCCTGCCCCCGTCGAAGAGCAGATATACAGAGAACTCGGCCCCGTCTTCCGGGATATACTTAAGGATTTCAGGGTGCGGCTCACATTCGAGTCCTACTGCCCGCTTCTCCCGCTCGGCGGGAGCCCAGGCATCCGCAACCTCCGCGCGAAGACGATGGAGGCGGACATAATTGATTTCTCCGACGAGAACCTCGACAACTGGGGCGGGCGGTTCCTGGAGAACGAGGAGATAATGCTCGAGCTGGCAAGGCTGAAGCTCGCCGGGAAAAACATTGCTGCCCACGTCCAGAACCTGTCTCTTATACACATCTCCGAGC
>JAOACM010000388.1 GCA_026417845.1 Planctomycetota bacterium
GTGGATCGCGGCCGCGTTTCTGAAGAGATATCGTGTAATTGTTTGCCGTGCCCATATGTGGTGTCGCAGCGGGCAGAGCGGACCCATTTGTACCAGCGCTACTGTTGTCCCATCCTGGCGCGCCGCTGCAGATGGTAGTCGCCTTCAGAATGCGGCAAACAATTACGATATCGTTCCGGAATCGGACCGCGCCTCCCGCCTGGCGACCGTAACGGAGCATCCGGGAGCATCCGTTCCCGGGGGCGCTTATTTCGTCCCGGCACCGGCCGCCAGCCGCGAGATCATATCGCGCTCGAGCGATTCGATATCGGGAGAGCCGGCCAGCGCCGCCAGTTCCCGTCCCGCGTTTTCGCCTGAAATCCTCCTGCAGGCGGACAGAAATGCCGCAATCCCTTTCCTCTCGATCAGACAGGCCACCAGCGCGTACGACTCCGCGTAAAACAGATCCGGATCGGGCGGATAGTCCGGCATGCCAAGCAGGCGCTGGAGCGGAATGTATTCGCGGCTCCCTGTCTTCGATCTGAGCAGCGCGAGGAGCTGGGAGCGGCGATCATCCGTCTCGTGAAAGATGGCGATTCCTTCATGGATTGCCCTGGGTATCTTTTCTCTGTTCGGCATGACTCCCGCGAAGACCAGGTGCGTCAGCTCGTGCGGCAGCACGGAGCCTTTCAGCCGCGGGCAGGACGCCCACGAATGTATGGTTGCGGAGGTCAGTACGCCCGACGCGACGTACCTGCTGAACCCGCCCGTCCATTCCGGCTGGCCTGTGGCTTCGACGTATTCCTCCCTGGTGGCGTGAAGGTACACGGCTGGTTTCGAAATCCACGGCGGCGATCCGTCGGGGATCATCTCCGCGAGCAGCCGCGAAAGGATGCGCTCGAGCTCGGCGGCGCATTTTGATGCCAGACCGGTGTCGCGATGGTAGATTGTGAATCGCGGCGACTCGTATATCGAAAAACCCCCGGCGGAGGCGCTTGCGCCCGGCAGGGAACGCGGAATGTATGCCGGGAGGCGCCCTGTGTCCGGCCGGCGCCCCAGTTTCCCGTCCAGCTCCAGCCTGAGCGCGGCGACCGCATCGGGACTCGTCCCGGCAGCCCGGCGCCCTAGCGCCCTGGCATAAAAGCCGGCCGCCGCAGCGGTGTCGCCTCTGGATTCCGCAAGCCTGCCTGCCAAGGCGAGCATTTCGACGTGGTCCGGGACGAATCTCAGTGCGACTTCGAGTCCGGACACCGCTTTCCCTGCTTCGCCCCTGTTCGCACTCTCCGCCGCCAGCGCCAGCGCGCATTCCGCGTAGGGGCCGCCTATGTTCTGAATCAGAGACCGGTCCACGATCATCGCGCGCTCGAAATGAAGGCGGGCAGCGGCCGGCCTCCCGTCCCTGAAGGCGGACATGGCCTTGCGGGCATGCGCCTCCCCGAGAAGCTTCAATACGGCGGCACCGGCCTCTGGGCTCGCGGCAGCGGCGGCCTCCAGTGCCTCCACCGCCCCGCCTGGATCGCCGCGATCGAGCGCCTCCCGGCCCGCTTCGACAAGTTCCGCAACCCCCTTCGCTCCCGCCTCGATCTTCGCCAGCATTTCCCGGATTTCCGGTCCGGGAGGCCCCGGCGAATGTCTGAACGACTCTTTCAGCGCCGTCGCCGCGGCCTCGTAGCATCGCGCCTCGAGCAGATGTCCGGCCTTCGCGCGCCACGCCTCGGCCAGCAGCCGCTCCAATCCCGCGCCTCTCGCCTCTCCGGCTCCCGGTGCGGCCGCTTCCTGCAGCAGCCCTATGGCCTCGTCGTACCGCCCCATTCGAAGCATCTCGCGGGCGCGCCCGGCCACATAATCCGCCCGGCTCTGCCGCTCGATGGAAACGACTGCCGTCCTCGGAAGCCGGACGGCTCCTCCATGCACCCTTACGGTAATAAACCGTTCATCCTCTTCGGTCACCTCGCCGCAGAGGGTTCTCCCGTTGGCCAGCACGACGATGTCCGCGCGGGCGCCGGCCGCGCCGGCGATCAGAAGCGCGCACGCGAGAAGGACCGGACGGTCCGAAAGGCGGCGGATCAAGAGGTTTTCCTCCGGACAGGAACGGTCGTTGCGGCGATTCCCCTCCCTCCGGCGGACGCGGCGCCACCGGCATGAAACTCCGGATATCAATCTACCACACGGCGGGGCCGGTTGCGATGTCCCTGGACGGGAGGGAGATTGGCGCGGGGCGGCGAGGCGGCTTCCCCACAAGCCCTCCAGAGTGAACACGCTCCCGCCAGACAGCGGTTTTCGCGATCTTTACCCCGGATGCCTTTCAGAGAGCGCCAGAGGTAAACCTGCACGCGCCCTGCCCACGCCGCTTCTCCGCGGCGGAACAGTTTGCCGTTCCATATGTTGGGGTGCAGCAGGCAAAACATACCCATTTATGAGGCACCATCGTTGTCCCGCTCTGGCGCATCACTACACTACGAGTAGTAGCCGCCACCTGACGCGGCAAACAATCGCTCGCGTTTCCTCCGACGGCCGCTCCCACGGATCCGCAGCGCAACCGGCATTCCTGATTCCCCGGCGGGGGGCGAGGGGACGGGGAGGCGAGGTCTGTCTATCGCCGTCTCAATCGGTTGCCCGGACTCCAAGGAGTATCAGCGTGCGCGTCTTTTTGCCCGCCGCGGTCGTCTGGAAGACGGCCGTCCCGGGCCGGCCGCGGGCACCCGTGCCGCCGACAATAAGCCTGCCGCCATTTGGTACAAGTATCGTAGTGGCGATCCTGGGCATGCGCAGATCGTCGCCGTCCAGCAGGCCGCCCATGGCCGGCGCTATGGCGATCTCGAACATCTCGCTTCCGTCCTTCGCGAGATCCTCGATCAGTACCGGGCGCATTATCAGTAGTGTCCTGACGCGGGCGCCGCCGCCCCCGGCCCCGCCATACCATTTCCCGTCGTAGGCGAACTTTTCCACGGACTCAGCGAGAGCCACCGGCACCATCCCATCCTTGCCGGCGACCGTAGTGGTAAGTCCTCTGGTCGTCTCGAGATTCCTGGACTTTTCACCCACCGCCTTCGTGACGTCGTCCGGCGCGCCGGTCAGGTAGCCGATGCGCAGGCCGGCCTCCGGCAGCAGGTTTGGACCGCGGAACTTGAGTCTTTCGTCCGCGAACTTCCATGCGGCATCGAGCGCGGCTGCCTCATCCTCCGGCACCGTAAGCCTGCTGACGATCAGCATGACATTGACGGGATGCCCGAAACGTTCCCCCCGCCTTGCGATCGTGCGTCTGTCAGCGCTCGCCCACGCCTCATCGAACTCGCGCCGCACCCGTTTGTGCAGATCCTCTCCGCTCCGGTCCATCGGCGGGGGAGCCGTATCCCGGCGGGACGATGCCAGCTCTTCGTCGCGCGGGACCGGCTTGCCGCCGCAAGCCGACAGAAGGACCGCCACCCCCAATGCCCCGATAATCCTCTTTGCGCACATATCTCCCTCCCCCACCCGCTCGCTTCAGCCGCGGCCGCACAACACCCCGCCCTTTCGGAGAGGCCGGCAGGTTCCGCGCGCCATCCCGCCCGGCCGTTTTCCACCGCAGCCTTATTTGTGACGCGCTCCCCGGGCTCGCGTTCCAGGCGTTCCGATGCGCCATCCCGGCGACCGGCGCGGGCCGCGGATCCGACCAGTCCGATGCGATGCACGCGGAGTCCCCGCGCCGCGTGCCTTCGCGCCAGGCAGCGGTTTCCGGTTCCAGCAGCGCAAGGCTACCGTGGCCCGGATATTTTCCCGGAGCCGGAGCGGCACGCGATGTCCACCCCCTCCGCGGCGAGCAGCCTTCGCTTGAACCAGATGTGAGCGGAAAATCCGCCGATGCCTCCGGCGGAGACGACGCGGTGGCACGGGATGAACACGCACACGGGGTTCACCCCGCAGGCCCTCCCGACCGCGCGGGCCGCCCTCGGTTTCCCGAGCGCCGCCGCGATCATCCCGTAGGTGCGCGTCTGCCCGGGGGGTATGCGGAGCAGCTCGCGGCAAACGTCCTGCACGAACTCCGAGGGGAAATCCGGCGCCAGAGGCAATCCGCCATCCAGTCCGGTTCCATCCACGTACCATACTCCCGGGCCGGATTGCGTGGGGAGATCGGGCGCGGGTACGGCTCCCAGTGCCTCTCCCGCCAGGCGCCGCTCCAGCGCCCCGGCAAGGAGATTCCCGATCTTCCCGCCGGCAGAGGAAGCCTCCGGCAGCCATCGCGGGACCCGCGCTCCGGGTCGCAACGGGAAGCTAAGCTCCCGCACGCCCATTTTACCCAGCCGCGCGGTGAAATCGCCCCACGCCGTCCGAATCCGGAACCAGGTATCCTCCTCCAACCGTACCTCCTCTACCCCCGGTTGGCCCCCGCCAGCCTCCGCCCGCGGTTTCCAGGGATCCCTGCGCACCATCCGCCGGGCCCCCCCCCCCACGGAAACTGCGGGGGAGCGACTCCCACGGGATCCACGCCCCGTACCGGGCGACCGCACGCCTCGCATCCGCCCGCCGGCCCGTCACCCCTGCTACTCAGTATTCGGC
>JAOACM010000389.1:0-1567 GCA_026417845.1 Planctomycetota bacterium
TGCCGCCGTGCCTGCTGTGGCGCGATGCGTACTAGCCCCCGCCATCGAGGCCGGTCGTGACCTGGCGTTAAGCGTGAGGGACTCCCTGAGAGCGTCTGGCGAGGCCATAGTGAAGGACTTTGAGAAGAAGGCCGCGGAAGGTACCGGAGCCGTGAAAGAAATAGAGAAGAACGTAAAGGACATTGGGAGGGACTTAAGGGGGATCTTCCAGCCGGAGGCGAAGAAACCTGACGCGAAAAAACTGGAAGATAAAAAGCCGGCAGGCGAAAAGCCGGTGGAGGAAAAGCCGAAGGCGCCCGAAGCGGAAAAGCCGGAGACAGGAAAATCGTCCGGCGAGAAAAAGGCGGAGACGCCAGCCGACGGTAAGACTGGAACCGGGGCCGGAAGCGGAACCGAAAAGGAGAAGAAAAAGAAGAAGCGGGATTGAACGCTTCTGCGGCGCGCGGTAATGGACGCCGGCTGCCCGGCGGGCGATTCCTCTGCGGCCAGCGGCTTACATCCGCGGCCCGTCCGCGGATGCGTACCGTCGAGGCAGCTTCCTGCGCGGGGAAAGGACGGTCAGATATGGGCGGCGAGGGGTTTACCAGAACCGGAGGAAGATTCCCGCCCTGGCTGCGCAAAACTCTGCCCGCCGGATACGACACCTCAACGCGCGACATCCTGAGGGCACTGGGGCTGAACACCGTCTGCCGCTCGGCCGAATGTCCGAATCTTGGCGAATGCTGGCACAATCGAACGGCCACGTTTCTGATCTGCGGCGATATATGCACGAGGAATTGCGCATATTGCGCGGTCAGGAAAGGCGCCCCGGAGCCGCTGGATCCGGACGAACCGCTGAGGGTCGCCGAGGCTGCCCGCCGGCTGGGGCTCAGACACGTAGTCGTAACCTCCGTCACGCGGGACGATCTGCCAGACGGCGGCGCCGCGCATTTCGCCGCTACGATACGGGCTGCGCGCGAGCTCTGCGGAGCAGCGGTCGGCATCGAGGTGCTCATTCCGGACTTCGGCGGCTCCGGGGAGGCGCTGGCGGACGTGCTCGCCGGGCAGCCTGATGTGTTCAACCACAACATCGAGACGGTCGCGCGCCTGTTTCCTGCGGCGCGGCCGCAGGCCGACTATGCCCGCAGCCTTCGGGTGCTGGAGATGGCGCGCAGGGCATTCGACGCGAAGGCGGGTGACCGCAGGGGCCGGGAGGGCGGACGGAGCGGAGATGCGTCAGCCGGGGGCGGCAGGGTGCCGGCAGCGGGCGGGCTGGTCAAAAGCGGCCTGATGGTCGGCATGGGCGAAACACCGGAGGAGGTCGCGGCGACGCTGAGGGACCTGAGGTCCGCGGGATGCGACGCCGTAACGATAGGTCAGTACCTGTCGCCTTCGACGAGGCATCTGCCGGTGGCCGAATACGTGCCGCCGGAGCGGTTCGGGGAGTACGCCGATATCGCCCGCTCGCTCGGCTTCCGTGCCGTCGCCTCCGGGCCTTTCGTCAGAAGCTCCTACCGCGCCGCAGCCATGCTGGCGGGCTCCGCGGTCTGAGAATAATTTGGGATGTAAGAGCCGGTTGCGATGTCCC
>JAOACM010000389.1:1577-4510 GCA_026417845.1 Planctomycetota bacterium
TCCCTGGGCTGGAGGGCAACCGGCGCGGGCGGCGGGTGGCTTGCCTCAGCCCTCCGGAGTGAACGCACTCCCGCCGATTTGCGTTTTTCGCGATTTTCACCCCAGGCGGTTTTCGGAGAGCGCTGAAGGCAAACTCGTGTGAATCCCGCCCGCTGCCGTCCGTCAGCCTATTCCGAAGACCGCATCCGCAGATCAACAGCGCAACCGGCCGTCATTCCCCGGTAAGCTGGAGGAAGATGTCTTCCAAGTCGCCGCTCGAGCGGCCCATGGCCTTCAGCTCGGAGACCTTCCCGCAGGCCACCAGCCTGCCGCGGTGGATTATGCCGACCCTGTCGGCGATCTCCTCGGCCACCGACAGGGTGTGAGTCGAAAGAAAAACCGCCCCACCGGCGCTCGCCAGATCCCTGAAGATACCTTTTACGGCCCGGGCGCTGCGCGGGTCGAGCCCTACCGTCGGTTCGTCCACTATCAGGACGCGCGGCCGGTGAAGCAGGGCGGCGGCGATGGCGATACGCTGTTTCATCCCGTGCGAATAGCTCTCGGCCAGATCGTTCAGGTAGCCGTCAAAATCAAGCGGCCCCTTCAGCTCGCCAACCCGCCGCTCAATCTCGCGCCCGGACATCCCGTACAGTCCACCGACCAGATCGAGGAACTCGCGACCGGACAGCTTATCGTAAAGGTACGGCTCGTCCGGCACGTAGCTCATCATGCGCCTGGCTTCCATCGGTTCCCGGTGCACGTCGCGGCCGCATATGAGCGCGCACCCTTCCGTGGGACGCAGCAGGCCGGCCAGGACTTTGAATGTCGTGGTCTTGCCGGCGCCGTTCGGACCGAGGAAGGCGAATATCTCTCCGGCCGCTATGGAAAGATCGAGTCTGTCCACGGCGACCTTGTCGCCGAATTTTCTGGTGAGCCTGCGCAGTTCTATCAGCGGTCCGCCGTCCGTCATTTGACGCTCCGGGGCAGCTCGCGGCCGTTCCGGCCCTCCAGCCTCCTTTAGAGCCCGAAAACCTCCGGCGCGCAGCTTATACGCTCAGCCGGCCCTGCTGCTCAGCCGGACGTTTTCAGACAGGCACCTGCTACTGTCGTCCCACGAAGGCGCGCGCCCGGTCCTGGCGCGACGCGCGAAGGCTGACGTTGCCCAGGCTCGCTCGGGGGGAGTCGTCCCGCCGCGACGAGCCGCATACAGCTTTGTTTCGCAAGTTAAGGTCGCAAGTCTATGTAGAGCAACAGGTTGCACTTAAAATGGCGCGGTCGGGCCGGCATGTCGCAACCCATTGCTCATCAAGACGTTACGCCCTCTTATGCGACAAAGCCCCGCTATTCCTCAACCCTCAGGAACGCTGGTGGTCTGACGCAGAACGGGAACCTTCCGATCTCCTCCAGCGCGGCGCGGAAATGTTTTTCCTTCGCCGAGTGGGTCATCATGACGATCGGTACGCCTCCCTCCTCGACCGGTTCCTTCTGGATGACCGAGGCTATCGAGACGCCTTTTCCTCCGAGCACCCCGGCGATGGCGCCGAGCACGCCGGGCCTGTCCTGCACGGTGAAGCGGACGAAGTAGCGGGTCTCGATCTCGCTCAGGGAGATCACCCGCGGCGCCGATTCGGGGCCGTTCCTGAGGAACGCGATTTTGGAGAAGGCCTGGCTGGCGGTGCCGCGCGCCGCGTCAACTATGTCGGCCACCACGGCCGATCCCGTCGGCATGCGCCCGGCCCCCCGGCCGCAGAACAGTATGGGGCCGGTGGCGTCGCCGACGACCAGGACGCCGTTAAAGACGTCGCGCACCGAATACAGCGGATGTCCCTTCGGCACCAGCGCCGGATGCACGCGCAGCTCCAGCCCTGCCGGCCGGCGCCGGGCTACTGCCAGCAGCTTGACCCCGTAGCCCATCTCGCCGGCATACCTGATGTCCTCGATAGCCAGATTCGATATACCCTCGGTGGAAACGTCCTTCAGATCAACGAGCGAATGGAACGCCAGGCCGGCAAGCAGCACCAGCTTGTGCGCCGTGTCGGTGCCTTCGATGTCGTTCGCCGGGTTCCTTTCGGCATAGCCCTGTGCCTGCGCTTCCGCCAGCGCCTTTGGAAACGGTATCCCGCCCTCCACCATACGGGTCAGGACATAGTTCGATGTGCCGTTCAGTATCGCGACTATGGCCTCGATGCGGTTGGCGATCAGGCCATCGCGCATCGCCCCGATGACCGGCACTCCTCCGGCAACGGAAGCCTCGAATCCTATCGAGCTCCCCCTCTCCATCGCCCTGCGGAACAGTTCCCTGCCGTGCGTGGCCAGCAGCGCCTTGTTGGCGGTCACCACCGCCTTTCCGCGATCCAGCGCCCGGAGGATCAGCGACCGCGCCGGCTCGATCCCCCCTATCACCTCGACGGCGATTTCTATCTCAGGGTCGTCCGTTATATCCTCCGCCCGCTCTGTGAAAATATCCAGGCTGCCCCCGACCGGGCGCCACCTGCTTCTGTCCTTTTCCGCTATCCGCTTCAGACGGATGTCTATGCCGGTCTTCTCGGAGAGCGGCGGGTCGCTTTCCGCGAGTATGGCAGCTGCGCCGCTGCCCACCGTCCCGAAACCTATTATTCCGACGTTGACCGTCTTCATGTACGTATCCCTGCGGCCTGCGGACAATGAAATGCCGGATGCTCCGAACCGGTCGCGATGTCCCCGGACGGGGAGCGCGCGGACGGCAAGGGGGCTTACCTCAGCCATTCAAGTGGACGCGCTCCCGCCCGGCTGCATCCCTTGCGATTTTTACCCCAACCCCCTCTCAGAGAGCACCGGGAATAAGCCCGCGCCGCCCCGCCCGCGGCAGTCTGTCGCATTTCCTCTGGCAACCGCTCCCGCGAATCCAACAGCGCAACCAGCTCAAATGCTCCCGTCGCGCCCTGACGCCCCCTGCCCATTACAAGGAGCTATCC
>JAOACM010000390.1 GCA_026417845.1 Planctomycetota bacterium
GAGCTCACCCTATCTCTTGCCCGTTCGTTTCCCGCCTCCACAGCGATTCCGCCTCCATCAAGACCTTCCATCGCAAGCGGCGGCGTCCAGCTCCCCGGCAGGGTCGACCCTCCCATCTACGCCGCCAGCTCTCTGTTCCCCGCAAGCCACGAAAACAGGCGGGCGTAACATGCGGCGCCCGCCATCGCCGGCATGGCTGGAGGCCTCATAATCTGCCCGCCGGGCTATCCTTTGTCCAGTAGCGTCCGGGCTAAACCCCGGCGAGATCGAAGGCGCCCTTGATTCGCGAAGCCGCTTCTGTATCGTTTCGTCTGGAATAAGGGCGCTGGCAGAAACGTCTTACATCACAGGGTTGCGACATCACGTCCGCCAGCGGCAGGTTTTCCCGCCTGGTCGAGCCGATGCGGGGAGGAGCGCCGGAGGACCGGCGTTCAAGGGGAGGAGTGGCTTGCGGTTGCCACGATCTGACGCGCTGCGCGACCGCAGGGAGGAGGTCAACGATGCGCGGATATCTCACGTTTACCGCGGCGGTTTGTCTGACTTCGATCTGTTGCAACACGGCGGTCTTCGGCAGCACGCCGGTGGCGCAGGGTACCGATGGCGAGTGGGGACCATTCCGCGGGCCGCTGCATAACGGCGTCTCGCCCGAGAAAGGGTGGCCGAAGCAGTGGCCTGCCGATGGACTGAAGCTCTTGTGGAGGGCCGATATCGGCGAAGGGTATTCCGGGATAGCTGTGAGCCAAGGGCGGGTCTACGCCATGGGTAACAGGGACGCCACCGACACCGTGTTCGCCTTCGATGCGGCCACCGGCAGGGAAATATGGAAATACAGCTATGCGTGCCCATCTGAAAAGTCCTATCCCGGCCCAAGGGCTCAACCGGTCGCTGAAGGCGGAAGGGTCTACGTGTTCAGCCGGAAGGGGCACCTGATCTGCCTGGACGCCGCCAGGGGGACGCCGATATGGCAACAGGATATCAGGAAGATTGCGGGCGGACGACCGCCTCAATGGGATTTTTCAGGCTCGCCTCTGATATACGGCAACCTGCTGATCCTGAACGCTAACGAGGCCGGCGTGGCTGTGGATAAGAATACGGGGAACCTCGTCTGGAAATCCGCAGCCGGGGCTCCGGGGTACGCGACCCCAGTACCGTACGAGACCGGCGGCACCCGCGGAGTAGCGATATTCGCTGCGAAAAAACTGGTTGGCGTCAATCCGGCAGACGGCAGGCTGCTCTGCTCATTCGATTGGGTAACCAGCTACGACGTTAATGCGGCCGATCCTCTGTTCGCGGGGGACAGGGTTTTCATAAGCTCCGGCTACGGCCGCGGTTGCGCGGCGCTGAAGATCGGGGCGGCTTCGGCTGAAAAACTGTGGGAGAATAAAGCTGTGAGCTGCCACATATCCAGCCCAGTCTTCCTGGACGGCTACATATATGCCTATGACGGCCAAGCGGGAGGCCGCGGCGCGCTCAAATGCATCGAAATGGCGACGGGAAAGGAGATGTGGCAGAAGGAAGGGCAGGGCGGATCGCTTATATTTTCAGACGGCATGCTGATAACTCTCTCATATGGCGGCAGGCTCTCCCTTGTGGAAGCCTCGCCGAAGGCTTACCGGGAACTGGCATCCTTCCAGGCGCACAAGGGTACCTGCTGGACGGCACCAAGTATGGCGGGCGGCCGGATATATATCCGCAACAAGGAAGGCGAGATGGTCTGCTGGAGTCTGACAGGAAAGTAAGAGCCTGTCCCAAACTTCCCGTCGGGCAGTGCGGATCGCTGAGCGTATAAGCCGAGCGCCGGAAGTTTCCGGATAGGCTCCAAGTTTCCGGCGAGCCGGTTGCGCTGCTGATCCGAAGGGGCAGATCTCAAAGAGGACGCGATGGACGGTCGCAAAGAGGTCTCGCGCAGAGCTGCCCCCGATGCTCTCTGAGAGACGCTTGGGATAAAAATCTCGAAAAACGCCATCCGCTGGAGCGGTTCTTCTTAAGAGCAGGGGGCACTCCCCCGCCACCCGCGGAAATCTCCATCCCATCCAGGGAGATCGCAACCGGCCCGCTGGACGCCGGGTGCATTGCCGTAGATGCAGGGTCTCGGAGCGATCCACAGAGGCTGCGCCCCGGGTACATATCCGGTCCGCGCCCTTCGAACCTGGCAGACTAAGAAGGCGGATCAGGCCTCAAGACCCCATACATTCAGAACTCTGCAGCTACGGCTATACACCCCCGGGCGCCCAGTTCGCTTGACTGGCGTCGCTTACGGCTCAAAATTGCCATCGTCATCAGGGGCCGGCTAAGATCTCCGGCTGGAAGCACGGGCCGGCTCCGGACGCGATACCCCCGGTAACGGTCGTACTCACTTTCAGGGAGATGGCCGGGCGCAAAGGTAAGGCCTGAGGGACGCGCGAAACGAGAGGAAAGGAATAAAGGGCACCATGGCGGTCACGCTGCCGACGACTTACGATCCGAGCGCAGTAGAGGAGAAGATATATCGCCGCTGGGAATCGGGCGGCGCGTTCGCGTCCTCGGTCAGACGCGACCGGCGGCCGTACTGCATAGTCATCCCGCCGCCCAATGTGACCGGCGTCCTGCACATCGGCCACGCCCTGAACAACACGCTCCAGGACCTGCTCATACGCTACCACCGCATGAAAGGCGAGGAGGCGATGTGGCTGCCCGGTACCGACCACGCCGGCATAGCCACGCAGAACGTGGTGGAGCGCGAGATATACGCGAAGGAAAAGAAGACGCGCCACGACCTTGGCCGCGAAGAGCTTGTGCGGCGCATATGGGAATGGCGCGAGCAGTACGGGAACAGGATCATCGAGCAGCTCCGCCGCATAGGCTGCTCGTGCGACTGGTCCCGTCTGCGGTTCACGATGGACGAGGGGCTGTCGCGCGCCGTGCGCGAGGTGTTCGTCCGCCTCTTCAACGAAGGACTGATCTACCGCGGCAGGTACATAGTGAACTGGTGTCCGAGGTGCCGGACCGCGCTGGCCGACGACGAGGTCGAACCCAGGGATGTCAGGGGGAGCCTGTGGTTCATCCGCTACCCGGTGAAGGGCGACCCATCCAGAGGTCTGACGGTAGCGACGACCCGGCCCGAGACGATGCTCGGGGACACCGCCGTGGCGGTCCATCCGGACGACGGGAGGCACCGGTGGGCCGTTGGCAAGAGGCTGATGCTGCCGCTCATGAACCGCGAGATACCCGTGGTGGCCGACGCGGCGGTCGAGAAGGACTTCGGGACCGGTGCAGTGAAGGTCACGCCAGCCCACGACAGGAATGACTTTGAACTCGGCCGCAGGCACGGACTCCCTGAGGAAGTCGTCATAGGCGAGGATGGGATTATGACCGGGGCGGCCGGTCCGTACAGGGGGCTGGACCGCTACGAGGCCAGGCGGCGGATAGTGGAGGATCTCGGGAAGGAAGGTCTGCTGGAGAAGGTCGAAGACCACGCGCACGCTGTCGGGCACTGCTACAGGTGCGACACGGTCATAGAACCATACTTGAGCATGCAATGGTTCGTGAAGATGAAGCCGCTGGCGGACCTTGCGATCCGCGCGACGGAGGAGCGCCGCGTGGTCTTCCACCCCGCAAGATGGGAGAAAGTCTATCTCCAGTGGCTCCGCGAGGTCCGGGACTGGTGCATCTCCCGCCAGATATGGTGGGGGCACAGGATACCGGTCTTCTACTGCGACGAACCGGGCTGCGGAGCGATGAGCGCGGAACGCGAGGATATCTCCCGCTGCCCGAAGTGCGGTTCGTCCAGGATACATCAGGATCCCGATGTCCTCGATACGTGGTTCAGTTCGGCCCTGTGGCCGTTCTCGACGCTTGGATGGCCGTCGCGGACGCCGGAGCTCGAGTATTACTACCCGACCGACACGCTGGTCACTGCCCGCGGAATAATCTACTTCTGGGTCGCGCGGATGGTGATGATGGGGGAGAAGTTCATGGGACGGGAACCGTTCCGCCACGTCTATATCCACGGCACGGTTCTCGACGCCCAGGGGCGGATAATGTCCAAGAGCCTGGGCAACGGCATAGACCCGCTCGAAGTCGTGGCGAAATACGGCGCCGATGCCCTCCGCTTCTGCCTGACGCACATGACCACCGAGGGTCAGGACCTGAGGCTCTCGATGGAACGCTTCGAGGAGGGGCGCAACTTCGCGAACAAGATATGGAACGCTGCCAGGTTCTGCCTGACCGTTCTGGAGGGCCGGGAGCTTGCCCGTCTGGACGGGCCGGACGATCTGGCCTTCGAAGACCGGTGGGTACTTTCGAGGACCTACAGCACGCTGGAGAAGGCTGAGGCGGAGCTGGAGGAGTTTGATTTCCACGGCGTATGCGAGACACTGTACCATTTCTTCTGGGACGAGTTCTGCGCGTGCTATATAGAACTGGTCAAGGAGAGGTTGAAGAAAGACGATGGGAGGGGAGGCCGGGATGCGGCAGTGGCGCGGCGGATACTGGCGCATGTGCTGGATGCCAGCC
>JAOACM010000391.1 GCA_026417845.1 Planctomycetota bacterium
GCTTGTACGGATGCGGTTGCAGGCGGATTTCCCGTTGCGGGGGGGCAGCTGGATATGTGCGACAAAACCGGCGCGGTGCGCGGGACGACGATACTTACGGTCCGGAGGGACGGGAAGGTCGCGATGGCGGGCGACGGCCAGGTGACCCAGGGGGCCGTGATACTCAAGGCCGCGGCACGCAAAGTGCGGAAGATGAGGGACGGCGAAGTACTGGTGGGTTTCTCGGGCGCGACGGCCGACGCGATGTCGCTGCTGGAGCGGCTGGAGAAGCGTCTGGAGGAGTACAAGGGCAGCGTCAGACGCGCAGCGGTGGAGCTGGCGAAGGAATGGCGGACGGACCGCGTCCTCAGGCGGCTCGACGCCCAGGTGCTCGTCTGCGACAGGGATGCCACGCTCCTGGTCAGCGGTCTGGGCGACGTCCTGGAACCGGACGACGGATGCGCGGCGATCGGGTCCGGCGGGCCTTTCGCGCTGGCGGCCGCGCGGGCGCTGCTCCGCAACACCGATCTGCCCGCGCGCGCCATCGTCGAAAAGGCGATGGAGATAACCGCCGAGATATGCGTTTACACCAATTCCCGGTTCGTCTTCGAGGAGATTCCGTAAACAGGGAGGCGGTTGCGTTGTACATCGCCGCGGGGGGATTCCCGGCCACAGCAGAAAGGCGTTACCCCAGCCGTACAGAGAGAACGCACATGCCTGGGATCTGCGTTCCCAGCGATTTTTACTCCAAGCGCCTTCCAGAAAGCGTTGAGAGCAGGCTGGCGCAGGCCCTCCCCGGCGGCTGCTCGTCGCGTCCTCACCGACAACCGCTCCTGCGGCCCCACAGCGCAACCGGCTGGTAAACCGGCAGCCACTCCGCGGGGGGCGGGGATTCGCGCTGATGTATCGGAGATGCCGCCGGGCAGGGACGGAACTACTTGCCGAGCTCCAGGCGTATGGCCAGCGCCTCGGGAAGGCCGGCCTGGATGATCTTTCTGCCGGCCGCCTTGACGTCGTACTCTACGCGCCTTATATAAACCATCCGCATCGCGGTGTCGTAGATCGCGTAGCTCGCCCGCGGGTCTTCGTCTCTCGGCTGGCCCACAGAGCCGACGTTGACCAGCGTCTTGCCGTCGGGGTTTATCTGTATCTCATGGTCCATCGTATAGGTCATCGGGACGGTATCGAAAAACGCCAGCGGGATGTGCGTGTGGCCGTAGAAGAGCACCGGCTTGTCCATGCACTCGAACGAAAGCTCGGCGTCGAATATCGTCTGTATATAGTTGAAAACCTCCGGCGAGTGCGCGCTGGCGTGCGCGACGCACATGTCCTCGAAGTGGAAGATGAACGGCAGACCGGCCAGGAATTTCTTCTCGTCGGGGGAAAGCTGAGACCGCGTCCACTGGGCGGCCTGCTTGGCGTATATGTTGAAGAACTCTATCTCCATCTTGTCGCTGGCCGCATGGTCATGGTTGCCGGCCAGAGACAGGCACTTGCGCGACCTGATCGCCTCTATGCACCGCTTCGGTTCGGCGCCGTACCCGACTATATCCCCCGTGCAGATGGTCAGACCGACGTCTTCTTTCTCAATGCTTTTCAGCACCGCGTCCAGGGCATCGTAATTGCCGTGGATGTCGCCGAAGATCGCGTAACGCATCGTGCCTCCCGCATCGGCCGCCAGGTTTCCGTCGGACCGATCCCTCCCCGGCGACCCTCACCCGCCGTTACATCCCACGAGACGTAACGCGGTTCCGCGCCGCCGCTTATACTCCGCTGGCCGTTCATGTCAATCTCCGTTCCCCCGTGCTGCCGGGCGGATGCGGGAGCAGATTGTGGTGCCCCCGCGGCAGCATATGGCGGCGCCCGACTTCCATAATCCGGCGCGAATCGCGTCCTTGCCGCCGGTCCCCCTGCCAACAGGCAGAAGATACGGGCGGGGCGGGGCCGGACGCTGCCGGAGGCCGCCTGGCGGTTATCTGGCCGTCATTATTGGATCGAACCGGGCACCATGTTCGGGTTACGCGCCAAGGGTTGCCGGGCGACCCGGCCTGTCCCATGCGCCTGCGAAAGGCAGCGTGTCTGGGAGGCGCCGATTCCGCCCATCGCGATACGGCTGGGCGCGGGACCGGGGATGAACGGGCGACCCGGCAGCAGAGAACCTTTCCAGAAACTTCCCGTCGCGAAGTCGAAAGCGCGGGGCCGTAAGCTGCGCGGCGACAGGTTCTCGGATAGACTCAAAACACCGTCCGCCATCCGCCCTCTGCAGGGAATCGCGGGCGGACCATAGCGGAGCGCATCAGATGCGGTTGTGGACTCTGCATCCGAAATATCTCGATACGAAGGGGCTTCTGGCGGTCTGGCGCGAGGCGCTGCTCGCGCAGGCGGTTCTCCTGGGCAGGACCAGGGGCTATACGCGGCACCCGCAACTGGCCCGCTTCCGCGCCAGCCGTTCGCCGGCCGGGTTTATCGCCAGATATCTGCGCGCCATCCGGGCCGAGGCCGTCGCGCGCGGTTACCGCTTCGATGCCGGCAAAATAAACGGCGCGCACGCCAAAGGCTCGATCCCGGTCGGCACAGGGCAGGTTGAGTTCGAAAAACGGCACCTTGCTCGAAAGCTCAGGCGCCGCGATCCTTCCCGGCTCTCGGTTCTCCTCTCCGCCCGACTCCCGGATCTGAACCCCGTATTCCGCGCCGTGGGCGGAGGGATCGAGACGTGGGAAAAAAGCACAAAGAAACAAGGCGGCCGGTCCGCAGGGAGGATGTAGCTGCCTGCTGTCCCGGAGGCCGCCCGCTATCCAGGCGTTACGGGCTTCGCTCCGACCGGCACGAGCGCGGCGGCGGATTTTTTCCGGCGGCAACCGGGGCAGAGATTGCCGTATTCTTTCGCCGCGGGGGCCTTTTCTTCCAAAAGCTTCATGTGCGGCTCGCCGGACATGGGGGCGCCGCACTTCGAGCATCGGCGCAGCATCATGCGCGACTTGAACGGCGAGACCTCGATCTCCTTCTCGTGTATCCGGAGTTTTATGGTGCCGACCGGGCAGATGGCGGCGCACGCGCCGCATCCGATGCAGTCTTCCGACGGCATGCGGAACGGAGCCGCCACGGCACGGTTGACGCCGCGGCCGGCGAAGCCTATGGCCGCCTTCCCGATCCGCTCGGCGCACACCCTGACGCACAATCCGCAAAGAATGCAATTGCGCTGCGCCTCGGTGACCTTCGGATACGGCGTTCCTTCGATGCCCATCCTCCGCGCCAGCTCCCGCAGTTCGGGGCTGTCCGGACATCGCGCCAGGAGCAGCTCCATCACGCCGCGCCTCGCGCGTACGGCCGCCTCCGAATGCACGCGTACCCTGATATCCCGCCTGACCGGATAGCAGCAGCTCGTTACCATCTGACTCCATCCGCCGCGGTCTAGCTCCACCAGACACAGCCGGCAGGACGCATGCTCGCTCAGCGCCGGGTGGTAGCACAGCGTCGGTATCCAGATGCCGTTCCTGCGCGCCACCTCCAGGACGGTCTCGCCGGCCTCCGCGCGGAAATCCTTCCCGTCAATATTGACCGTGGGCATCGCCGGCTCCTAAACCTTGAGCACCGCCCCGAACGGGCATTTGTCGTAACATGTCCCGCAGAGGGTGCATCTGGCCTGGTCTATCTCGTGGGGCTTCTTTTTCTCGCCCGATATGCACTGCACCGGACAGTTCTTTTTGCATATCCCGCACGCCTTGCAGAGCTTCTGATCTATCGCGTACCTGAACAGCCCCTTGCAGACTTTCGCCGGGCATTTCTTCTCAAGGATGTGCGCGTCGTATTCCTCGCGGAAGTACCTTATCGTGGACATGACCGGGTTCGGCGCGGACTTGCCCAGCCCGCACAGCGAGGCGTCGCCGACCAGCCCGCAAAGCGCCTCGAGCCGCTCCACGTCGCCCTTCCCGCCCTTGCCGGCGCATATCCGATCGAGTATGTGGACCATCTGAGCCACGCCCTCGCGGCAGGCAGTGCACTTGCCGCACGACTCGTCGCGCAGGAAGTTCAGGAAGTACTTGGCGACGTTGACCATGCACGTGTCTTCGTCCATGACGATCATGCCGCCGGAACCCATCATGGACCCCAGCTTCGTCAGTTCATCGAAGTCCACGGGGGTGTCGAGGTATTTCGCGGGGATGCAGCCGCCGGAAGGACCGCCGGTCTGTACGGCCTTGAACGCCCTGCCGCCCTTTATCCCGCCGCCGATGTCGAACACGATCCGGCGGAGCGTCATGCCCATCGGCACCTCGACCAGTCCGGTGTTCCTGACCTTGCCCACCAGGCTGAAGACCTTGGTGCCCTTGCTGCCCTCCGTCCCGATCGAGGCGAACCATCCGGCGCCGCGGTTTATGATGGCCGGTACGGTGGCATAGGTCTCTACATTGTTCAGGTTCGTCGGCTTGTCCCACAGCTGTCTCTTATACACATCTCC